>NZ_JABBYO010000010.1 GCF_012958305.1 Tautonia rosea
CCGGAAGGGAACGGGTTCTCCGTGGGGGATCACGGCGCCCGATTGATTCCCAAGCGCTTGAGGGATCGCGCCGCGAGCCGACTGGTCGATCGGCTGTCAGATCCGGCCGATCGGCGCGCGAACTCGGCGCGGTGCCAAGGCATCGCGCCGGAGCGTTCGCTTCGAATGGATCCAACACGCGATCACGAAATTCATCGGTCGGGATCAATCGATCGGTCGGCCTGACCCGCCCGTTGAAGCGGTCGCCCTGCAGCGGCCAAGGGTGCATCGGGTTCCGTCTTCGTCTTCGGCCCGGTACACGAGTTCCGAAGCCGGAACCCGTGCCACCCGCTCACCTTTCGGAATGCCTGCATCGTCCTTCCGGGATGCATGCCGACACCTTCAACGGGCTCGTCGGCCTGGCCTTGTCTGGCTCAGCGCTGACGGATCAGGAGGCCAAGGGTCACGCCGACGAGCACACCGATGCCGAAGGCGGTGCCGACGGACTGCATGGGGTTGCTGCGGACGAGTTCCTCGGCTTCGCCGTACTGGTCGTAGAACGAGGCTCGGGCGTTTTCGTAGCCGCTGCGGAGCTGCTCGCCAGCGTAGTGGGAGGCGTGCTGGAAGCGTTCGGCGGCGGCGGAGAGGCCGGCGGCACCCTGGTTGATCAGGTTGTCGAGGTGCCTCTCGATGGCCTCGCGCGACTCGCCGGTCTTGCGCTGGATGTTGCCGATCAGTTGATCGACGTTCCCCTCGGCGAATTCGAGATCCTGGTCGCTGAGCTGACCCCACTTTGACTTAAGCTGTCCTTTGATCTCGTTCCAGTGTCCCTGAAGCGTTTGAGCATTCATTGTCGTGTCTCCTTCACGTTCGCGGTGCGACGGGTTGGCAGGCTCGTGTTGAGAAACCCGATCGGATCGGGGTCCGGGGCGATTTGTGTCGAGAACGGCCCGGGAGCACTCGGCCTCGGACCGGATCGAAACGTCCCGGCGGCAGACCCGATCGGTCATGGCCGCCGGGCTGACCGTGAGGATTTCGCTGCAACTGGAATGCCGAACCCGATCGCTGCGATGATTGCGGAGTCGGCATCTGACTTGCAAGATCAGTTCGTGTGTGTCGCTTCGACCAGGCGGTTCTGTCTGGCCGAGGGGTGTTCAGGTCTCGGCAACGACGGGACCTTCGCAACGAGCGTTGCGGAAAGACGAGACGACGCACTCGATCACAAGGCATCTGGGAGAGAGGAAGACCATCATGGCGACCCGCAAGAAAGGCTCGTCGACGAATGGACGCAATGTCCAGCAGCGAGCCCGAAACGAGCAGGAACAACTGGCCGAGCGGCTCTCGGAGCGGTCCGCCGAACTGGCCGAACAGGCCGAGTCGCTCGCCCAGCACGCACAGGAGATGGCCATGCACGCCGATCAACGCTTCCGCCGTACGGTCGAACGCCGGCCGATGACCGCCGTTTGGACGAGCTTCGGCCTGGGCGTGGGGCTAGGCCTGGCACTGGTCGCGCTGGTGCCGGCGCGCTCTCGGCACGCAGGGGGCGGTGGCTGGTCGCTGAATGACCTGTCTGGTTCACTGGGAGACCTGGGCCGCCGCGCCGAGCAGATGGGCCGGTCGGCTGCGCATCAGGCGTCGGACTACGCCCACGACCTGGGTCACTCGGTCTCGCGCCGTGCTCGGGACGCGGCCGGTTCGCTGGGCTTCTAATCGTCGGACCGACCGACCGACCGAGACGAGACAGAGACAGAGAGGAAGGCCGACCGTGGCATCGCCCCAAACCACACGACCCGATCAGGCTGAGGTCGAGCAACTGCGTCGCGAGATGGCGCGGATTCGCCGAGAAATTCACGCCGACGTGAACGTCGCGGCCGAACATCTGGAAGCGACCCTAAACTGGCGAGGCTACGTGCGCAGCGCCCCCTGGCCGGCGGCCGGAGCGGCCTTTGGTGTCGGATTCCTTGCCGCCTGGTTGCTGGTCCCTCGCCGCCGGATTCGGGTCGTCGAGCGCGAACAAGCCGCCTCGTCAGGTCGATCCCCCCGCTTCGAGAAGCCCGAGACGGAGCAGGTTCCGAGCAAGGGGGTGATGTCGATGGCGCTGGGCTTCCTGGCTCCGATTGCCTTGCGGGCGGCTCAGAATTACGCGATCCAATTCGTCGAAGATCGGCTGCTGGCCCCGTCTGCTGGGATGGGTCCGACGCCGGAGGAGGAAGCACGCCGTGTTCAACCGGATCACCCAACACCTGGGCGTCCCTTCTGACGCCCCCACCTCGGAACAGGCCCGAGAGGCCGCCGCGGAACTTTCGGCGAGGGCCCAGGAAGGGTACAGCCAGGCCCGCGAAGGGTTGGAATCGTTACTGGCCACGACCCGAGAACAGATCGTCCGCCACCCGGCGCGATCGCTGGCCGCGGCCATGGCCATGGGAGTTTTGATCGGATGGTTCATCAAAAGACGTTGACCTTTTTTGGCGTTGAGGTGCCCGACAGCCTGCACGGCAGCCTTTCCGAGTTGGGCCACGACATGCTGACGCTGGCCGACCTTCAGGTTCGGCTGGCGAAGACCGACCTCTCCGAGACGGTTCGAGAGGCCTGGTGGCCCGCGATCGGCCTGATTGTCGGTCTGGTCGTGCTGGCCACCTCCGTGCCGATCGGTCTGGTCGGCTTGGCCGAGCTGATTGTCTGGGCCGAGTGGCTCCCCCGGTTCGGTGCGTATCTGGCCGTGGCCGGAGGGGCGGCCGTGCTTTCCGGGCTGCTCGCGTGGCTCTGCCTCCGATCCCTCTCCCGAAGCGGCCACGCCTTCGAGCGATCGCGGCAAGAACTGCGTCGCAACGCCAACTGGATTGCCAAGGTCATCAGCGAAGGCGGCAGCTTCCGCCTCCGCCAGCCGCAGTATTGGAGCCGGTTCCGCTGAGAAGGGTGGGGGGCCGCTCGCGGACCCCCACGAGGCTCCAACGCTAAACAAATCCCTGGTCCTTGTAGCTCTCGAAGCCGCGCTTCGTCAGATCTGAAAGCTCCTGGAACAGGGGAGGATCGACCGAAGCAAAATTGAAGCAGGACTTGCCCTGCATGCGAGCCTTGAGGCGAGGCGAGAGAGATTCGAGCAGGCTCGGCGTGAGGTAGACGGGCATCAGGTAGAAGCCGACGTACGCCTTCTTGATCTGAACCGCGCCGAAGAAGAGCGGTTTCTTGCTTTATTGAAGATAATGGGTGCCGATGTATAGCTCCGTTTCGTTGTCTCGTTTCACATCGAGCGTCGCCGCGTAAGCTGCCAGGATCTTGCGAAGCTCGACGAAGACAGGATGAAGATCATTCATCGGATCATCCGGGTGAGTGGTGGTGGTTGCAGGGCTTGAGCTTCCCCGAGCGGCGGTCGCGACGCGCCCTGACCCGCAAGGTCGGCAGGATTGTGGCGACGATCGGATCACGGCGAACAGCAGTTTGGGGCGGTGGTGCGCGACCGCGAATTCACCCTCGGAACCCGCCGAACGCGCGAATCCTGGGCAGAGCCGAACGCGCAAATCAGAAAATTATTTGCGAAATTCATTCATTTCTTCCTGGAGATCGGTCCTCATGGGTGCTAGGGTCCCACAGATGACCGGATGCATTCAAGCGACAGGCAGGACGCCTCGTGAGATCCCATTTTCAGGAGTGATGATGATTGGAAACGGAAAGACCATCGTCTCGGCCTTGGTCTGGCTGGTGCTGGCCTCGGGCAATGCGTCGGCCCAGGAGGCGAAGGCCCTGAGCGAGTCTGAGTTTCAGGCGAACCAGGCCAATGGCGTGTATTCCTTTCAGATCCGAGTGTTCACGGCCAACGACGAGCGGGTCAGCGTTGGACCGAACAAAAATGAGATCCTGCGCTGGGGGAGAGACAATGCCTATCAGGAGCAGGAATGGATCTTCATCCCTGATGGGGATCGGTTCCAGATTCTCTCGAACAAGAGGGATCTGGAGGATCACTACATTGGCCTGAGCGGCCCGATGATCTCGCTCGACGGCAACGCCGGGGTCTGGTTCTTCTACATGCTGCCCAAGCAGGGGAGCCGGTTCAAGCTGGAGTGGCTCGGTTCGGATCGCACGCATTTGCGGCTCATCGAAGACTCAAAAAACGAGTATTTCACGGGTCATAATTTCGGGTTCAACAAGTGGTTGTTCTCTCGTTGGGGAAACATGCCCGGCCGGGACGTCGCGGGCGGAGCGAAGGCCCAGGTGTACCAGCTTGTGAGTCCTCGCAGGTTGCAGGTCAGCACCATCGCCCTGAATCCCCTGGATGTGATCCACAAGCCGGGAGAGATTGGCCCTCCCCCCGCGCTGGCCCAGCAATACCTGGACAACCAGCAGTCGTATCCGAAGAAGACCGATCCGATCGCGGTCGGGCAGAAAGTCGTGTCGGCCTTGCCGATGGGGCTGCTCGGCTACTCGACCAAGCACGCGCAGATTGAGGGAAGCCCGTACTACAAGATCACCCACTTCCAGTACTGGGACCGGACCGAGGCGACCTCGAAGGATCAAGCGTCTCGGGGTGGCCTGCATCGCCACTTCAAGGGGAAGTCCTCGACGAAGTTGATCCGGACGGCGATCGGCATCTCGAAGACGGACTACACGACGTTTACCGAGTCGTTCGAGATTGGCGCGGATCTTGGCGCCGAGTTCCTGTCCTCGACCCTGGGGCTGAGCGCGAAGGCCTCATGGGCCAGGGAGACCGGCACGTCCGAGACGAACTCGAGGGAGCGGGAAGTGGTCGACATGCAGGAGATTCCGGCCGAGACGCCCGACACCCTTTACGCCGACTGGAGCCTGGTCGATCGCTGGGAGATTGTCGACAGCTTCGGTGTCCAACAGGCGAGCTTCGAGGCCGTCAGTGAGGTCGTCCCGCTGCGGTATCCCGCGCTCGAGAAACGGTAAACCCGACGAGCCATCAGACGCATTTTTGTTTCTTGGTGAAGAATCCGGACCGTGAGCCGCCTCTGGGCTCACGGTCGATTTGCCTCACATCCCCTCGTCGAGACGGGGGGAGGAGGCTGAAGGATCAAGGTGGACGTGGGTCGCGCCGTTGCCACCGAGGGGGGAGCGAAGCTCGATGACACGATCGGCGCGGCTCTGGGTGAGGAAGGCGGTGAGATCGACGCCGAGGTCTCGGAGCGAGGCGAGGTGGTCGCGGCGGTGGGCGTCGTCGAGGGCGAGGGCGGCGCGGCTCTGGTCGGCGTCGAGGCGGGCGGCCTCGCGGAGCGCGGCGCGGCGGGCGTCTTCGGCCTTCAGCGCAGAGTCGAGGCGCTGGGCGTCGAGTTCGAGTTCGTGGGAGACCTCGGCGGCCTGCTCGACGCGGCGCTTGCCAGCGCGGGCGAGCTGGCTGTCGAGCTTGAAGTTTTCCAGGTCCTGGGCCTGTTGCTCGGTGGCGCGGTCGAGTTGCAATCGGGTGCGGGCCTCGATGGCCTGGTCGTGCATTTGCTGGAGGCGTTCGGCGGCGCCGTAGCCTCGGTAAACAACCTTGTTGATCCGATAGCCGCACTGAGCGGCCCGGCCGGTGAGCTGGCGGTAGGTGTCCAGTTCGTTGAGGCGCTCGGTGTTGCGCTTGAACGACTCGAAGTCGTGGCGGCCGGTGAAGTCGACGACGTCGCTGGAGGCGGCGTTGACGAAGTCGCCGATCGGGTCGTGGGTGGCGTCGAGCATCCGGTCGATGTCGATCAATTCGAAGAAGATCATCAAGCGAATGCGCAAGACGGCGTCGTCGGACGTGCGGACGTCGGAGACGTCGTGGTACATCTGGTCGGGCATCAACCAGAGCTTCTGGAAGATAAGGCCGTTGGGGATCTTGACGACCCCCTCGGAGCCGCCTTTCGAGGCGTGCCAGGAGAAGGTGTGCAGCCATTCGCCGGGCCGGGGCATGAACAGGGCCGGGCCGTACTCGATCCGGCGCTGGACGTTGGCGGTCCCTTCCTTCTGGCTGTAGACGACGACGGCCTCCTTGGCGGCGATCTGGAGGGCCTCGCGGACCTCGACCGACTCGTGCGATCGGGGGTCGAACCAGACCTCGGCGGGGCCGGGCAGGTGTTCCTGGCGGCCGTCTCGGAAGCGCACGATCAGGTAGTCGCCGGGGTGGGCGACGTGGTGGTGCATGGCCCGGAACTGATTCCGCCCCCGCCAGACCCGCTTCGGGCCGACGACGACGTCCATCGTGCCGTTCGACCGTCGCATCAAGACGCGCTGGCCTTCTTCAACCACGAAGGTGAACATGCCGGTCGAGCCTCCCGAATTGCCACTTGTATCCACCGTGTCGGAGTCGGAACGCGCGTTGAAGAAGGAGCCCTGGGCGGGGCCAGCCATCATCAACCGTAACGAGGGGCGATCTTGCGCCAATTCCCAGCGAGGAGGAGAGTCGCTCGGGAACTCTTGCAGCATGGAATCAACGAAGTCTTCGTCGTCGCTCGCGGCGACCGGGTGGGCAGCGGCGAGGGCGAAGGATTTCCGAGCCCTGGCGCGTTCCGGTTGATAAAGACGTGCCTGGTGTCGGGAGAGCGATTGTCGGTCGATTTGCTGGAGCCGGACCGGTCGGGCGAGGATGGATGTGAGCCGGTCGGCCTTGGCGATGTTCTCCGGGTCGAGGGCGCCGAGAAGGATGGTTTCTCCGTTCAGAGAAAGCGGGACGACCTCGTGTCGGAGGGCGACCTCCGAGGGAACGAGCATGGCCAGGATTTTGGGGTCGTGCTGGACGGCGGAGGCGATGGTGTGCACCGTCGCGGGGTCACGCTTCCGGGCGGACGTGGCCCCCCTGGATGGCGCCGGGGGGGCCGGCCCCTGCCCTCGGGTGGGCGATTCGTTGAGGGAGCCTCGGGTGGCGAGGTACTCATAGTGCATGAGGCGGTTCCCCCGTCTTGCCGACCGATCGTGGACCAGGCAAGGAGGCGTCTACGTCGTAATTTCCGACGGTTGTCTTTGACTTCAAACGATCCTATGTCAAAACGCAGCGCATGCGATGCTCAAAAGGACCAGCGAGTGTTGCACCACACTTGACCCATCATTCGCATTCAAGGTTCGGGGGGTCAAGCCTCCGGTGGGGGAGCGTCGGCGTTGGCGGATCGAATCAAGGCATCGGCCCATGCCTGATCCTCGTCCGAGAGCGGGGGGATGCAGGGGCGATCGTAGGCGATGCGCTCGCGGTACGATCCGGCGTTGTACGTATGTTCCAGAACCGGCTGGAGCGGCACGCGGAGGTCGGGATCGCCGTTGGCAAGCGGGACGGAGATGGTCGGCAAGGAGCGGCGGAGCGATCGGGGGTAGAGCTCGAACTCGTTGCGAGGGCGTTTGGCGCGGCTGACGCAGATGAGGTAATCGTAGGGGCCCTTGGGCTGGGCGAGACCTTTGGGCACGGCGACCGTGTGGCGGCCAGTGCGGAGTAAGTCGATTTCGATCAGATGGGTATCACTTCGCAAGACCTCACGCTGCTTGCTTCGATACGCCCTGCGGCCTGCTCCTCCTCGCTTGTTTGAAGGGCCGAGGAATTCGATCACCGCCACGATTTTCTGACCGGCAGAGTGATCAAGAATGGTGATGTACGCTTCCGAACTCTCGATGGGATCGGCTCGGACAATGAGGGGTGCGTCGTCACCGGCCACCGCGATCGTTCCGTGATGACCCCGTGACGTGGGAGTGCCTGTGCGCCGGACGAAGGCATCGGGGACGATGACACGGTCTCCTCCTTCGGTGAAGACGCGGGTTTCGGTCGCTGCGAGGTATCGAGGACCGAGAGCGGGTTGGATCTGGTCTCGGAGATAAACGATGAACTCGTTGTGAAAGCCCGGCCAGAGGCTCGGCTGTTCCAGGTACGGGTCCATGCCGGGAAAGATCATGGCCATGATTGGGAGGCTCGTCGATCGGGTGATCGGTCGCGCGGCGGTTCGAGAGTCATTGTAACGTAACGGTCAAAGCGGATCGGGTCATCTCTACCGGCGTTGTGCAACGGATGTTAAGCTGGCGGCAGCGACTCCCCGATCGACCCAGGCCCGAGGGCCGGAGGTCGAGTTGGGGAATCGATCGAACTTCACACTCTGATCGGCCCGAGGGAGCCCCCCTGATGCGCAACGG
Source organism: Tautonia rosea (assembly GCF_012958305.1). Classification (NCBI taxonomy): domain Bacteria; kingdom Pseudomonadati; phylum Planctomycetota; class Planctomycetia; order Isosphaerales; family Isosphaeraceae; genus Tautonia; species Tautonia rosea. The sequence goes on from NZ_JABBYO010000010.1 coordinate 8,062, forward strand.
CAGCAAGTCCAACCGCCGAATCTTTCTGATGAACTCGGCCGCCGCCGCAGGAGCGGCATCGACGGTCAGCCTGACGAACGTCGCTCACGCCGCGGGCAGCGATACGATCCGGGTCGGTGTGGTCGGTTGCGGCGGCCGAGGGACCGGGGCCGCCGAGCAGACCTTGACGGCCGACGAAGGCTGCCGTCTGGTGGCCATGGCCGAACTGTTCGACGATCGCCTGGAATCAAGCCTGCAGACCTTGAAGGTCTCTCGCGTGGGTGACCGCGTGGACGTGACCGATGACTCGAAGTTCGTCGGCTTCGACGCCTACAAGGCGGTGATCGACTCGTCGGACGTCGTCTTGCTGACCACCACGCCCCACTTCCGGCCGATCCACGCGGCCTACGCCGTCGAAAAGAACAAGCACGTCTTCGTTGAGAAGCCGATGGCCGTCGACGGGCCGGGGCTCCGGATGTATCTGCAAGCCGTCCGCGACGCCGCCGAAAAAGGGCTGTCGATGGTCCACGGCTTCTGCTGGCGCTACCACTACCCCCGACGCGCCACCATGGAGCAGGTCTTCGGCGGCGCGATTGGCGACATCCGGACCATTGAAACCACCTACAATAGCCAGGGGGTCTGGGACCCGCGCAAAACCCGAGAGGAATGCGGCAGTGACATGGAGTACCAGCAGCGCAACTGGTACTACTACACTTGGCTCTCGGGCGATCACATCGTCGAGCAGGCCGTGCACGGCATCGACACCATGAACTGGGCCATGCGCAACGCACAGCCCGAGCGCGTTTGGGCGGTTGGCGGTCGGCAGGTCCGAACCGCTGAACGATATGGGAATATCTACGATCACTTCTCGGTCGTCTACGAGTATCCCGAGAACGTTCGCGGCTACCACCACTGCCGCCACTGGCCGAACACGGCGAACCAGGTGAAGGACTACATCCTCGGATCGACCGGCACCTGCGACGTCTTCGGCAACCGGATCGAAGGCGCAACCCGCTGGCGATACCGAGGGGAAAGCAACAACATGTATCAGACCGAGCACGACGAGATGTACGAAGCGCTTCGTGCCGGTCGGCCGATCAACAACGGCGAGGAAGCCGCCACCTCGACCCTACTGGCGATCATGGGCCGCATGGCCGCCTACACGGGCCGGGTCATTACCCCGGACGAGGCCTTGAACAGCAAGGAACGCCTCGGCCCCGAGTCGTACGAGTGGGGCGACGCCCCGAACTACCCGATCCCGATTCCAGGCGTGACCGACATCGCCTGATCGTCGGGTGTGGTCATCGTCCGGGGGAGGAGGGATCCGCTCCCGGACGTATTCAGGGATGCGAGCGCGAACTGCGCGCGATTCGAAACGGATCTCGACGGATTGCGATGAGGCGATCGTGAGCACACATCTCGCGCGCCGGGCCGGCCGAGTGACGGGGAGACTGCGCCGGGCCGTGACGCGGAGGCCCCTGCTGCTGGTCCCCCTGGTGCTGGGGGTGGTGCTGGCGGCATTGCTGGGCCCAGACCTGTTTCGTGTCATCCCGTGGCCGGTCCGGCGCATGGTGGGCATGGTCGTGTTTCTCGGGGTGGTTGGACTGGGGGCCGTCCGGTTGCTGACGATCCGGCCGGGGGATCGCTGGGTGTCGTCCCGCGTCGAGGGAGGCTCGCCCGGGTGGGTCGAGCGTCTCCTGCCCTGGGTGTTGGCGGGGGGGACGGCGACCCTGGTCTGGCCGTTGCTCTCGCGGCAGGGGTTGGGATACGGCGACTGGGATTTTTACTTGCAAACGTATGAGGCGGTCCGAAAGACCGTGCTCGAATCCGGTCAATTCCCCTGGTGGAACCCCTGGAACCGGGGAGGGTTTCCGCTGGCGGCCGACCCGCAGTGCAGCCTCGTACCGCTGGCAACCCCACTGGTGTTGCTGCTGGGGACCGGACCAGGTCTGAGGCTGGCGGCGGTCATTTGCCTGATGATCGCCGTCGAGGGAGCGAGGCGATTGGCCCGGCTCTGGATCGGCGATCCGTGGGCATCGTGTGCCGCGGGGCTCGTGTTCGGTCTGCACGGCGGGATGATCGTGTACACGGTTGCGGGCTTGTACATCCCGATGACCTTTTGCGCGATGCCCTGGATGATCCTCCACACCTGCCGGCTGGCCAATCGACCGGCCGAGGGGCTGGCGCTGGGGGGGTGGTCGGCGTTCAACGTGTTGAGCGGGATTTCGTATCCGACAATTTATGCGTTTTTGATCGTCGGGGCGTTTGCCGTGCGAGGTCTTCGGGTGGAACCCGGAGCGCGTCGGGTGCGGTTCCTTCGGCATGGGCTGATGGCGGTCGGCCTGATGCTCCTGCTCGCCGGCTGGCGGCTCGGGCCAATGGTTTCGGTGCTGGGAGACTTCCCGAGGACCGGGGGCATGATGATCGACCTGCGGCCGATCGCGTACCTGGAGGAGATGCTCCAGCGGCCGTCGATCGAGGCGCTGGGTTCGGTGTCGATCCCGATCTTCTGGGAGTCGAACTGTTTTATCGGCGTGATCGGCGTCATGTTCCTCTGCGTAAGCCTGGCCGGGAACTGGCGATGGTGGCACTGGCTGGCCCTGATTGCCTTCGCCCTGGGGCTGGGGTCGCATCGGATCACCCAGCCAAGTTACTGGCTGGCCGACTGGCCCATCTTCAAAACGATGCATGTGGTCACACGCTGGCGTATTGCCGCGATGCTCGGCGTGGGCTTGGCCGTGGCCGAGGGCGTGGCCCGAGTGCGAGCCGACACCCGACGCTGGCCGGGGCGGGTGGCGGCGGTGCTGGTCGTGCTGATGGGGGCGGATCTGATTGCCTACGGCCATCGGGCCTTGCCCGTGGGGCTGGGGCCGGTCCCCGAGGAATCGCGGTTCCCCGGCCCGCCGATCACCCGGCCGATCCAGGTGCAACACGGCCCGGCGTTTCCGAACACGCTGCGGGGGTATGGCACGATCCGGGGGATTCAGCCCATCATGGGGTACGACACCAACGGATCAACCGCTCGCAAATGGCCGAGGCACCCCGAGTATGCAGGAGAGTTCACGTCGGGAAACGTGCTGATTGAGCCGGAATCGTGGAGCCCGAACCGGTTGGTCTTTCGGGTCGAACCGTATCAGGAAATCGAGATCAATCAGAATCCTGGATCATGGTGGTGGGTCAACGGTCGGCAGGCCTTTCCCGAATGGCGGTGTGCCGAATGGGAGCGGTCGTTCGTGGTTCAAGCGGATGACCAGGGACGACTTGACCTTCAGATCGTTCCCGTCGGGCTGAAGCGAGGGTTGATGATGCAGGTCGCGGGTGCCTTGCTGCTGGTCTCGGCGTGGGGCATTCGGCGGCGTTCGCACCAAGGATAACGACACGGTCGACCGGGGCATTTGATTGGCAAACGCCCGGAGATCAATTGAAGGATTGCCGAGATGAGTACTTCGAAACAAACGATCGTGATTGTTGGCGGCGTGGCTGGAGGCGCTTCGGCGGCGGCCAGGGCCAGGCGAATCGACGAGCATGCCCAGATCATTCTGTTCGAGAAAGATGAGCATGTCTCCTTTGCCAATTGCGGCTTGCCCTACTACATCGGTGGTGAGATTGCCGAGCGGAAGAAGCTGCTGGTCGCCCCTCGGGAGATGCTGGCCGCGCGGTTCCATCTCGATGTGAGGACCCGGCAGGAGGTGCTGAGCATCGACCGCCAGGCAAAGTCGGTCACGGTGCGCGATCAAAACTCAGGAAATGAATATCAGCAATCGTATGATGCGCTAATCCTTGCTCCCGGCGCCGCCCCGCTGGTGCCGCCGATTGAGGGGGCGACCGCACCGGGCGTCTTTACGCTGCGGAACCTGGAAGACACGGATCGGATCAAGGCGGCGGTTGATGCCTCGGGCGAGAAGCGGGCTGTGGTGGTCGGGGCCGGTTACATCGGCCTGGAGATGGTCGAACAACTGGTGCATCGCGGGTTCCAGGTCGCATTGGCGGAGCTGCAACCGCAAATCTTACCGCTGTTCGACCCGGAGATGGTCCAACCAATCGAACAGGACCTCCGCGACCGAGGGGTCGCGCTGCACCTGGGAGACGGGATCGAGGCGATTCTGACCGGCCCCGACGGCAAGGCGCGCGGCATCCGGCTCAAGAGCGGCACGGAGCTGGAGGCCGGGGTGGTGATTCTTGGCATCGGCGTCCGGCCCTTGCTGGACCTGGCACGCGGGGCAGGAATCGAGATCGGCCCTGGCGGCGGGATCGGCACAGATGAGTTCATGCGCACGAATGATCCGTCGATCTACGCCGTCGGCGATGCGGCCGAGTATCGTTATGGGCCGACCGCTTCGCAAATGCGGATTGCCCTGGCCGGGCCGGCGAATCGTTCGGGAAGGATCGCGGGAGAGCATGCCGCCTCGGGCAAGAGCCGGCCGATGGCCGACGTCTTCGGCACGGCGATTGTCCGGGTCTTCGACCGGGTCGCCGCCATGACCGGCCTGACGATGACCCTCGCCCGACGGCTCGATCGACCGGCCCGGAGCGTCGTCGTCGTGGCCAACAACCACGCCGGATACTACCCCGGGGCCGAGCCGATCACCTTGAAGCTTGTGTATGATCCGGAGACGGGCCGGGTGCTTGGAGCGCAGGGCATGGGGGGCGAGGGAGTCGATAAGCGGATCGACGTGATCGCCACCGCCATGCATTTCGGTGGCACCGTGGCCGATCTGGCCGGGCTCGACCTGGCCTATGCCCCTCCCTTCGGCGCGGCCAAGGACCCGGTGCACATGGCCGCCTTTGCCGCCTGCAACCAGCTCGATGGGCTGACCGACTTCATCGAGCCCGACGCCGATCTGTCCGACGTGCCCCAGTTCGTCGATGTGCGGACGACGCAGGAAGTGGCTGAGGTGCCGTTCCCGGGAGTTGATGAGATCATCAACATTCCGCTCGATGAGCTGCGCGACCGGGTCGGAGAGCTCGATCGATCGGCCGAGACGGTCGTCTCGTGTCGGACGGGAGTGCGGTCGCACGTGGCCTTGCGGATGCTTCGGCAGCTCGGGTTCGAGAAGGTCAAGGCCGTCTCGGGAGGGGTCATGATTCGGCAGCGGGCCTGGCGCGAGCAGCACTGACCGCCTCACTTGCCTCCGTGATCGTCCCGTCCGACTGGGCGATCAGGCGGCGGCTCAAGGTTGGGCTTCGACCTCGGTTGGTCGAGGACCGGGAGCGAGCTGCGCCAGGCGATCACAGAGGGAGCCAAAATCAAGGGGCTTGGCCAGGTGCTCGTCGAACCCGGATTGAAGTGCTCGGTCGCGGTCGTCGGGCCTGGCGTAGCCGGTCATGGCGATCAAGAGGGCCGACGACGTGGTCGGGTCGGCTCGTAGGGCCCTGGCCAGTCCGTAGCCGTCGATCGGGCCGGGCAGGCCGATGTCGGAGAGGATCACCTCAGGGCGTTCGCGACGGGCGATTTCCAAAGCCTGCTCGGCATTGGAGGCCACGGAGACGTGATGCCCTTGATTCCCGAGTAAACGGCTGAGCATGTGAGCCATATCGCGCCGATCATCGACGACCAGTAATCGGAGCGTGGGAGGCAACGAGGCCGAGGAGGGATTGGGAGCGTTGGCGACCATGACGGAGGACTCCTCGATTGCGTCATCCGCGGCGTGCCGGAGCGGTAGGACGAGTCGGAAGGTGCTGCCCTGCCCTTCGCCTGCGCTGGCGGCCTCGACCCGGCCGCCTTGCAATTTCATCAGGTTCTTGACCAGGGCCAGGCCCAGCCCAAGGCCCCCCTGGCTGCGGTTCCGGCTGGCGTCGGCCTGCCAGTAGGCGTGAAAGAGGGTGGGGAGGACCTCGGGCGCGATGCCGATGCCCGTGTCGGTGATCTCCACAAACGCAGATTCATTGTCGCTTCCGACGCAAACCGTCACCGAGCCGCTGGGCTCGGTGAACTTCGAGGCGTTGTGCAGCAGGTTGCTGACGCACTGCGCCAGGCGGGTCGGATCGGCCTCGACTGGCAGGGCCGTTTCGGGCAGATCGACGCGAAGCTCCAGGCGATGCTCGCGGAAGGGCTCCACGACGGTGTCGAGGGTTTGCGAGACCAGCTCGGAAAGGTTCAGCGGCTCGGGACGGACGAGAATCTTTCCGTGGTTGATTCGGGAGATGTCGAGCAAGTCCTCGATCAGCCGAGCCATGTGGTGCGCCTGCCGCTCGATGATCGCCGACAGCGTGCCGTCGGCATCGTCGCTGCCGGCCTGCAGGGCCTGGGCCGCGGCAAGGATCGGGCCGAGCGGGTTGCGCAACTCGTGGGCGAGCACGGCGAGGAACTCGGTCTTCATCCGGTCGGCCTCGCGGAGTGCCTGCTCGGAACTGCGGCGATCGGAGATGTCAATCGTCGAGCCGACGACCCGGACCAGGCGTCCCTGATCGTCTCGAAGGCAGACACCCTTGTCCCAGACGTCAAGGTAATGACCGTCTCGGTGTCGGACGCGATACTCAAGGCTGTAATGCCGGCGGTGCGGGTCGGCCTTGAGCCGATCCATGTCCGCGACGACCTGAGGGCGGTCGTCGGGGTGGATCCGATCGCGCCACCAGAGGTTGGTCGGCTCGGCCTCCTCGGGAGTGATTCCGAGCAAGCGGAGCAAGCCCGACGAGCGTTGCACGAGGCTGGTTTCCACCCGCCAGTCGTAGATCAGGCCATCGACCGCCTCGGAGGAGAGGCGGTACAGCTCCTCGACATCCTGGAGTTCGCGGAGGCGGGCTCGGGCGTCGGTCACGTCTCGGGCGATCAGCCCCAGACCGTGGCCGAGGGGAACTGCCCGCACGTCGAGCCAGCGATCGGCTTGACGCGAGACGATCTCGAACTGGACTGGCTGGCGATTCTGCCGAGCACGGCGGAGCGAGGCCCTGGCCGGGGGATCGGCCAGCTCCGGAATTACGGTTTCGAGCCGCTGCCCGAGCATCGCGTCGCGAGGCAGGCCCAGCAGGGCCTCTGCCGGGGCATTCACCGACACGCAGCGGTCGTCCTGATCGACGACGAGGCACACATCGCCGAGCGCTTCGATCAGCGTGGCCAGGCTCGACGACGCGTCGTCCGAGGGATTCGACGAGGAGATTTCGTGGGAGGGCTCGGCCCGAGTCCCCTTCTCCGATTCGACCGGTTCAAGGACCCCGAAGATGCGATCCGGGTCGCCCATCGACTGGGTCATGGCCGTCAAGACGCGGTCTCGGACGAGGAGGGTCGAGCCATCGGAACGAGTCAAGCGGTAGGCAACGGTGACGGGTGTTCCCGAGGCTCGTCTGGCGTAGGCGTCGGCCACGTTGGGGCGGTCGTCCGGGTGGGCGAGATCGACCCACGAGCAAGGCCGGCCGGTCAGCTCGACGACCGATCGCCCCAGCCATCGCTCGCAAGACGGACTGACGGAGGTCAGTCGCTGGTCTGTGACCGAGGCGATCCAGAAGATTGCGAAGTCGTCGTCGCGAGTGGTCGGATCGGTGGGAGTGTCGCCGGAGGAGTGCGAGGGATCGGCTGACGGGACTTCGGGCACGTCGGGGTCGAGCATGGCCAGACCGTTCCAGGCGATCGGGCGTCCTTCCACGTTTGAGACAGGTTCGACACGGGCGATCACGGCTCGGGAACGGCCGTCGAGCCCCGGGCCGACCCGGAAACGTGTCGAAAAGGGGGTCCCCGAAGCGAGGGCCGCCTGCCAGTCCGATCGAATCCGAGCGGTCTCGTCCGGATGCAGGGCATCGAGCCAGCCGAGGCCGAGGGACTCGGCCGGGGTCTGTCCGGTCCAGGCGTGCCATCGTCCGCCGACGACGTCCATCAGGCCGTCGGGGCCGGTGGTCCAGGACAGGCCAGGGAGCCGGTCCGAGGAATGACTCCATTCAGACCCGGTGGTCCGGGCCGGTCGCCTGGACTGCTGCTCCTGGGAGGGTGTCATGGTCACGTCGCACATCATTTCGAACAAGTCGACAACCGCACGACGCACCGTCGTGGGCCATCACCAGAGCATGATGAAGTGGTTGGTCGCCCTGGGATGCGGAGCGGAACGACACACCAACACGGGCCAGAGTTTGACAGGCCCAAAATTCACGGCGACGGGAAGATCATGTTTGAGGAAGCCATTCGTCTTCAAAGAATCGCACAAGACGATCCTAAAGAAGATCGGCTCCGCCTCGCAAGGGAAACTCGTGTGAATTCCAGAGGAATCGGTGGCCAGGCGAGCCAGGGGATGGTGCCGCGCGTCCCGTCCCGGCGGTACTGCGTGGTCGAGCCGAGCCGTGCGGTTTTAGTAGGAGCTGATCATGTCAATATGAACGATGCCGTCGTACAAAAACGGCGAGGAGATCGGCCGGAAGCCGAATCCTTCGTAAAACTGTTGCAGATAACTTTGAGCGCGAAGATGAATGGTCTTGCCCGGAGCGATCTGCCGACAGCGATCGATCGCCTCGGCCATCAAGGAGCGGCCGACCCCCCTGCCCCGGACGGAACGATCGACCACGACCCGGCCAATCGAGGCCTCGGCCTCGGCTCCCGGACGGCGATCGAAGACGCGAGCCGCGGCAATGAGCCGACGCGCGTTCGCATCGTCTTGCCAGCCCAGCAGGTGCCAGGCGATCGGGTCGAGCCCATCGGCGTCGAGATAGGGACAGGATTGCTCCACGACGAACACTCGCTGGCGTAGGGCCATCGCCTCGTACAGGTGCTCGACCGATAGCCCCGAGAAGGGGGACCATTGCCAGGAGATGGCCTCGGGTGTCATTGAACAGGGCTCCGCGGGGGAAAGGTCGGCCGAGGGACGTGACGTATCGTTGCTCCGGCCCGTTTCTGCCCGTAAGATGGCCAGCGTGCAAGGCAAAGTACAAGCGATTCGGACCCGATGCCGGCCGATTGCATTGCGACGACCCTATTTTTCGACCGACGGGGAGCCCCCGACCCGATGGCGACCACCAGCTATTATCTGGCCCTCGACCTCGGCGCCGAGAGCGGCCGAGGATTGCTCGGACGCTTCGATGGCCGGCACCTGACGCTTGAGGAGATCCACCGCTTTCCGAACGGCCCGGTCCGGATGCTCAACACCCTGCACTGGGACCTCCCTCGGCTGTTTGACGAGATCAAGGTCGCCCTGCGCAAGGCGGCCTCGGGCGGCGCGAAGCCCGAGGGAATCGGCCTCGATACCTGGGGCGTTGACTTCGGCCTGATCGGTCGAGGGGACACGATCCTTGGCAACCCGGTCCACTACCGGGACGCTCGGACCGAGGGGATGATCGAGCTGGCCTGCTCGATGATCCCCCGGGAGCGGATCTACGAAATCACCGGCCTGCAGTTTCTGCCGATCAACACGGCGATTCAACTGCTGGCGATGAAGCAAGCCGGCTCCCCCCTGCTCGACGTGGCCGAGACAATGCTGATGATGCCCGACCTGCTCGGCTGGCTCCTGACCGGCCGCCGCGCGGGAGAGTTCACGGATGCCTCGACCACCCAGTTGCTCGACGCAAACGCGGGGACCTGGTCGGACGAGCTGTGTCATGGCCTCGGTCTGCCTCGGCAGATTCTCCCTGAATTGATCGCGCCGGGAAGCGTGCTGGGGACCGTCCGTCGCGACGTGGCGGACGAGACCGGTCTGGACCCCAACACCTCGGTCATCGTTCCCGCAACGCACGACACCGGAAGCGCCGTCGTGGCCGTGCCCGCCGCCGGCAAGGGGCCGGGATCGCCCCCCGACTGGTGCTACCTCAGCTCGGGAACGTGGTCGCTCATGGGGGTCGAGATCGCCCGGCCGATCATCACGCAAGAGACGTATCGGTATAATTTTACCAATGAGGGTGGGGTCGACGGCACCTTCCGATTGCTTAAAAACATCATGGGCCTGTGGCTCGTGCAGGAATGCCGGCGGACCTGGGCGCGATCGGGCCGAGAATACTCGTATGAAGACCTGATTCCGCAGGCCGAGGCTGCGCCGGCGTTCCGGTCGCTGGTGAACCCCGATCACCCGATGTTCCTTCCTCCCGGCGACATGCCTGCCCGGATTGCCGCCTTCTGCCGGGACACCGGCCAGCCAGTCCCCGAGGATGAAGGGGCCTTCGTCCGATGTGCGCTGGAGAGCCTGGCGTTGACGTATCGCTGGGTCATCGAGCGGCTGGAGGAGATCACCGGCACGCCGATCAAGACGATCCACATCGTCGGCGGCGGCGCCCGCAATGCGTTGCTCAACCAGTTCACGGCCGATGCGACCGGCCGCCCGGTGCTGGCCGGGCCGGTCGAGGCCACGGCGATTGGCAACCTCTTGATGCAGGCCCGCGCCCGAGGGCGGATCGGCTCGCTGGCCGACCTGCGCGAGGTCGTCGCCGGGTCGTTCCCCGTGACCACCTACGAGCCGAGCGACTCGGCCGCCTGGACCGACGCCATCGGCCGCTTCAACGAACTCCGAGGCCGATCCTGAGCCGAGGCGGCCTTCAGGCAAACAGGGAGCGAACGGGTCGGCCGGTGGCGAGCGGGTGGGGTCGGTCGGTCGTGTCGTGCAGTTCGAGGCTCGGGTCGAAGCCGAATCGCCAGTAGATGGTGGCGGCCAGGTCGGCCGGGGTGACGGGGTCGGAGGCGGGATAGGCCCCCAGGCGGTCGCTCGAACCCAGGACAAAGCCCCCCTTGACCCCGCCCCCGGCGAGGACGGCGCTGTAGCAGTCGGGCCAGTGGTCGCGGCCGGCGTCGTTGTTGATGCGGGGGGTGCGGCCGAACTCGCCGAGGGCGACGACGAGGGTCGAGTCGAGCAGGCCTCGGGCGTCGAGATCCTCGATCAAGGCGGCCAGGGACTGATCGGCCACCGGCACGAGGTGGTCGCGGTGCTGGTCGAAGACCTTGAAGTGGGCGTCCCAGTTCTGGCCTTGCTGACGGAAGTCGTACACGTTGACGAAGGGCACCCCGGCCTCGACCAGGCGACGCGCCATCAAAAGGTTTTGCCCGCGCATCTCTCGGGCGATGCCCAGCTCGGCCCCGTTGCCGCCGCCACCACCCGCGCCGACGCTCGCCGGGGGATGGTCGTAGCCGTAGCGGTCGCGGACCTTCGGGTCTTCCCGGTCGATCTCCAGAGCCTTGCGGACGTGCTCGGAGGCAAGCAATCGATAGGCCCGGTCGTACGAATCGGCCAGGGCGAGCGGCTCGCCGCGGAGGGTTGCTCCTTCCATCGCGTCGAGCAAGGCCCGGCGACGCCCTCGACGCGTCGGGGGAAGGTCGGCCGGAGTTCTGAGCAAGGCGGCCTGATACGACCGATCGGCCATGTCCACGAGGACCTGGAACGGGTCGTAAGCCGAGCCAAGAAAGCCGCCCCCCTGGCACGGCACATCGACCACGTTGTGAAAAACGAACGGCAAGGCGGCATGCGGAACGGCGAGCCCTTCGCTGCGTCGCAAGTAGCTCAGGGCGCCGCCGAAGCTGGGATAGAACTGCGGCTCGGGGGAGAAGAGTTCCTGATCTCCTTGCGGGGCGGGTCGGCCGGTGAGGGTTTCCATTGAGGCCGAATCGTGCAGGCGGTTGCCGTGGGTCATGCTTCGAATCAGGGCAACCTTGTGCATGACCGTCGCCATCTTCGGCTGAAGCTCGGAGACGAACACGCCGGGGGCCGAGGTGGCGATCGGCCGGAATTCGCCCCGGACTTCGAGCGGGGCCTCGGGCTTCGGGTCGAAGGTTTCGAAGTGGCTTGGGCCGCCGTAGTAGAAGACCAGGATGCAGGCCCGGATCGGCGGCGGATCGCCCGGCGCGGTCGATCGACCGCCCGACGCCTGAGCCGCCCGCATCAGGCCGAGCAGTCCCAGGCCGCCCAGGCCCCCCGTGCGCAGCAAGGCCCGCCGCGAGATTCGAGGGCCGGGGCACCGGACTTGGGGCTCCGATCGTGTGGTCATCGGCGCTTCTCGTCTTGATCCGATTGAGGCGGGGCGAAGGCGTCGATCACGCTTCTCACTTCGGTCACGGTAATGAGCAGGATCGCTCGTTGCCAAGCACATTTTGAACAAACGTGGGAGAAAAAAGGATTGCCTGGGACCCTGGGCAAGGGTCTGGGATCGTGCCCTGGGGCGTTGGATCGGGGCCGAGGCGTTCATGGGCTCGGCGGATTGACGTTCTGCTCGGACATCGACCTCCAGCATTCGGCCGTCAGGCGGTAGAGGACGTGAGGAAGGTCGGCGTACTCGGTGTCGCATTCAAAGGTGAACCCGGCCTTTTCCATGACGCGTCGCGAGGCGAGGTTCGTCGGCTGGGTGAAGCAGACGAGGGACGGGAGGGTGAGGGTTTCGAAGCCGACCTCGACGCAGCGGCGAGCCAGCTCGGTGGCCAGGCCGCGCCCCCAGTACGAGGGGAGGAAGGCGTAGCCGATCTCGACCTCATCGAGCCCGGCGATGACGACGTGCCGCAAGCCCCCTCGGCCGATGAATCGGCCCGAGGAGCGGTCTCGGATCGTGTACCAGCCGAAGCCGAAGTGATTCCAGTGGTCCATCAGGCGCCCGAAGATCGCCTCGGTCTCCTCTCGCGATCGTACGCCCTTGAGCGTGGCCATGACGACGGGATCGGCATTCATGCGGACATAATCATCCAAATCGGCCCAGGAAGGGCGTCCGAGGCGAAGCCGAGCCGTGACGATCGGAGCGATGGCGGGATCGATCATGACGTGCCTCGCTTGGGCCTGCGTCAACACGAACGGAGCCCCGCGACGGCACATCCGCCGGGGGCTCCGAAACCTCGAACCAGGACGAGGGGCAGCTTACGGGGTCGCGTCGCCTGCAACGCGGTCGAAGATCAGGCCCGGATCGTTCGGCGGAGCGCCGATCGGCCGGAAGGTAAAGCGGTCGGGCCCCCCGGAGATGGCCTGGCCGATGAGGTCGCCTTGCTCCTCGCTGCGGAGGATCAAGGTGTCTCCGTCGATTCCGTAGGGGCCGGTCAGAGTGGTGGCTTCGCCCTCCTTCGGCGTCACGACCCAGGAGAAATTCCCTTCCTCGTCGATGGTCAGCTCGAAGCGAACCTGATCGTTCGGCTCGGCCCGCCATTGGCCGACGAGGTCAGTGGCGGGGGCGTCGGCGTCGGCGTCGGCCTCGGCATTGGCCTCGGCATTGGCCTCGGCCTCGGCATTGGCTGGGGCGGCCGGGGCGGGAGCGGGTTCGGCGACCGGCGCGGGGGCTGCGGCCTGGGCGTCGGCCGGGGCGGGGGTGCTGCTCGCGGGAGGCTCGGCAGGGCCGGTCAGGGCTTCGAGCATCCGAGAGGCGACCACGTCTTCCGGCTGCTGGGTGGTGACGACCTCAAGGGCCCGGACTGCCGAGTCGTCGTGGCCGAGAATCAGGTAGTGATAGGCCAGGACGAAGTGCGAGGCCGGGTCGTTGGGGTTCTGTCGGCAATAGGACTCAAGGTTGCGAAGCTGATCGGTGTAGTACGTCGTGTTCTTGTAAAGGCTGCTCATGGTGGTCCAGTCCCAGCCGGGAGCGACCGCGAGCAGGGCGTTCAGCACGGCAGCGGCGTTGCGGTAGTCGCCCAGGGCAAAGAGGCAGAGGGCGCGGAACTCGTGCATGATCGGGTCGCCGGGCGTCAGCCGGAGAGCCTCTTCAATCTGAGAGAGCGCCCGGCCGTTGTCGTTGTTGGCGAAGGCGGCGCGGGCCTGGTCAAAGAGCTGATAGGCCTGCTGCTGTTCGGGCGTCAGTTGCGGTTCGGCCGGGGCGGCGTCGGCGTTGGCGGGGGCCTGGCCGGGATCAGCCGTCAGGTAGGTTTGCACGACGATCGGCTGGGAGTAGTCGTAGACCGGAACGGTGGCGACCGGCGCGACATAGTACGGGTTCAGATACGAAGCGCTGTAGTAGCCGGAGGTCCACGACGACAGGCTGTTCAAGGCCCAAATGCTGGTGCCGAAGGCCAGGGGGATCGACCAGGCATTGGCCCACGAGTTGTTCCAGCAGCCGTGATACCAGCCGTGGTAGACCGGCGGGACATAGCGGTTGTACCAGGCCCCGGCCCACTGGTTCGCGCCCCATCCCCATCCGGGTCTTCCCCAGCCGCCGCCGCTCCATCCCCAACCGGGGCTTCCCCAACCACCGCCGCCTCCCCATCCCCATCCGGGACGGTTGACGTTGATGTTTGTGTTATTCCAGTTGATGTTGTTTTGATTGAGCCAGTTTTGGTTGTTATTGATGATGTTGTTGATGTTTCCCGAACCAATATTCGGTCGGTTGCCTCCCCCGATGATCGGTCGATCGCCGCCGCCGAAGATGGGGCGATCGCCACCGCCGATGTATTCGGGCAAGGTCGTAATGCCGCCACCGGGCCGTCCCGGTCGGTTTCCCCCGATGATGGGTCGATCGCCACCGCCGGGCCGTCCCGGCAGGGTGGTAGGCCGATCGAAGCCGGGCCGTCCGGGAAGCGTGGTGGGTCGATCGCCACCGCCGGGCCGTCCCGGCAAGGTGGGTCGATCGCCGCCGCCGGGTCGTCCCGGCAGGGTGGTGGGTCGATCGCCGCCGCCGGGTCGTCCCGGCAGGGTGGTGGGTCGATCGCCGCCACCAGGGCGTCCGGGAAGCGTGGTGGGTCGATCGCCACCGCCAGGGCGTCCGGGAAGCGTGGTGGGTCGATCGCCACCGCCTGGCCGTCCCGGCAAGGTGGGTCGATCGCCGCCGCCGGGTCGTCCCGGCAGGGTGGTGGGCCGATCGCCGCCGCCAGGGCGTCCGGGCAGGCCGGGAGTAGGTCGGGTGGTGCCGATGCCTGAGCCGGGGCGGTTACCTCCGGGGCGACTGGGGAGGGTGGTGGGCCGATCGCCACCGCCAGGTCGACCAGGGAGGGTGGTAATGCCGCCTCCGGGACGACTGGGGAGGGTGGTGGGGCGATCGCCTCCAGAGATGTTGGGGAGCGAGGGACGGGTGGCGCCCCCGACGCCAGGTCGATCGCCGCCGCCCAGACCGGGAATCGACGGCCGAGTGCTGCCGCCAGGACGACCCGGAAGCGTCGTCGGAGGGGTGAATCCCCCGCCTCCGGGGCGATTCCCTGGGCTGGGGCGATTCCCACCCCCTGCGAGGTTCGGCAGCGAGGGACGGGTCGTCGCTCCCCCGGCGCCGGGAGAGGTCGGACGGTTCAGGTTCGGCAACGAAGGTCGGGTGGCACCGCCGCCCGCGCCTGGGGCTGAGGGCCGCGACAAGTTCGGGGCCGAGGGTCGCGACAGGTTCGGGGTGGAGGGGCGGGTGGAACCGATCCCCCCGCTCGGCCGGTTCAGGTTCGGCGTGGACGGTCGGTTCTGAATCGAGCCGGGCCGTGTTGTGGGCAGGTTTGGTCGCGTTGTGGGCAGATTTGGTCGCGCGCTGGGCGTGCTCGGGCGGGTGGTCGGACGCGCTGCGGAGAAGTTGGGACGTGCGCCGCCGGCAGCACCCATTGAGGGGCGCGCACCGCCCCCGGGACGCGAAGCGCCCAACGAGGGGCGGGCGCCTCCGGTGGGGCGGCCGGCGCCCATTGAGGGCCGCGCACCGCCCCCTGGGCGACCGGCCCCGATGGAAGGGCGTCCGCCTCCGCCGCCGCGACGCTGGGCAAAGGCCAGAGAATCGGGCCAGAAGGCCATGAGCGTGGCGAGGATCGCGATGGCCACGGCCGGGAACCGTCGGGGAGTGGTGGTCATGGGTGCGTCGTCCGAATTATCGAGGGGCCGTGGGAGAGATCACGTCGTCCGCCTGAGTGCTGAGTTGAGGAGTCGAGCAGCAATCCGTTGATGAAATCGGTGTTGATGGAAATCGGTCTCGAAGGTCAGCCTCCCCGGCTGTCCGGTCACGCTCGGAACAGCCGGAGCGGCAAAGGCTTCGTCTGGAATCGGAACCGGTAAACCAAACCGGTTCCGATTCGCATTCCGCCATGTCTTATTCCTTGGGGGCGGGAGGTTGTCGCACGATGGTCACCTCAACATCCGGTTGCACGACCCCGGCAATCACGCGGTCGAGCGAGCTCCAGAGGAAGCGGTTCTCATCGATGGGAGTTAGGTAAAAGGTTGCCGATCCGGTGACACCTTCGGGCAAGACGATCTCGCTCTTGACGACCCAGGCTGAGCCGTCGGTCGACCATCGCCCTTCGGAAAATCCGCCGTCGCTGTCGAAGTTCCACGAGCGGATGACCCCCTGTGCGGCGTCCCAGCCGATCCGCTGATTGGTCTTGATGAGGTTTTCGCCGTCTTGCTCGATCGTGTAGCCGCCGACGAGGAAGTTGCCGTCGTCGGACCAGGCGAACGAGACCGAGACGTTCTGATCGGCTCCTTCGCTGACCCAGTCGCCGACGAGCCAGGAGATCGGTTCGAGAAAGTCGCGAGCGGTCGGCAAGGGCTCCTCGGCGGTTTGCCTCATGCTGGCGATCTTCCAGCCGTCGCCCGTCTTGATGAGCACGGCAAGGTAGCGGTTGCGGGCGCTGGCCTGGTCGGAGGTGGTGGTGATGGTCACGCCGTCCTCGATGGCGAGCGACGGGCCGACGAGGCGAAATTCCTCGACCTCCCGGGCAAGCTTCGCCTCGGGGAACTGCTCAAAGAAGCGGCCGAGGATCTCGGTAATCGCGTCCTGACCTCGGTAGAGGTTGCCGGCCTCGTCCACCAGCTCGGCTTCTGCGGCAAACAGAGCGGCCAGGGCCTTGGCGTCTGCCTGGTTGAAGGCCGCGTCGAACTGTTCCGCGAGCTTCTTCGGAGCGTCGCCATCGGTCTCCTGGGGAGCCCCGAGCGGTGCAAGGATCAGGCCCACCAAAGCCATCGTCGCGACGTGGGTCATCATGGTTGCCTCGTGAAGCAAGATGCAAAGAAAAGAGAAACCAAGGGGGCTCGGCGGCGGCCTGGGAACGGCCGATCGAAGGGTTTGGACACGCGCCCCCGGTCCAACTCGCACTCCTTTGAATCTAAGCCACGAAGGTTCGGGTCGGAAAGAAGGGATTCCCGCAATTTTGCCGAGACCCGATCGAGCGGCCTGTCAGGCAACCCGAGTCGGAGTCTTCAAGGAGTGGGAATCGCAGGTCGCGTGCCACCGCGTTTCCTGAGCGCGACCGAATCGCCTTCGCGTTCTCCCTGGCCAGTGGCAACGCTCCCGGCTCGGCGCAGAGTCGGACCCCTTGCCGTCGCGCGTCTCGAACACGTGGTGAGACATTCGATTACGCGACACAAAGCTTGATTTCAACAGAGATTTCGATCGCCGAGCCGGCCTTGCAGCCTCTCCGAGACCGCAATTACACAACCCTTGTGATCATCGCCGGGACCATCCCCGAGGACGAGGCGATTCGCCTTGGCCTCGCGTCTCAACACATTCGGCACACCAATCCGAGGGAGCCAGAAACCTCACGTCTACCACCGTACAACGCGGGAGAGGGGCCAGAAACCTCCCCTCTCCCGCGTGAGCAAAGGACCGGCCCCGACACTGACCCGGCAAGCCGTTTGGGGGCAAACCGGGGCCGACGGCTGCCGGGATCGGTGATCGGATCGATCGCACGATCAGGCCACGTCGGGCCGGAGGGCGAGGGTCATCTGACCGCTCGCTCCCATCGTCCGCATCTGGGGACGAAGGGTCATGTCGACCACTCCCGATCCCTGTGCGCCGGCCAGCGCGCCGGTGGCGTCAACCACCTCGTACCGAAGCCGAGCGGTGGACGCATCGGGGTCGGCAAGGCCCGGGACTCGGCTGGCCTCCAGGGTCATGGTTCCGCGTCGGGTCGTGATCGTGTAGGTCAGGGTTTCCGCAGCAGACGAGGCATTGGCCACGTAGTCAGCGTTGATCCGGGCCGGGCCGAGCCCGCGCACCTGGCCGATCCCCTGCAGCCGGAACGACCCGCTGGAGCCGTCCGGGGCGATCTCGAGGCGGTAATTGCCCCGCATCGTGCTCGACAGGTCAAGGTTCTCCAGGTTGATCGCCGGACCTGCGGTCGGTCGCGCCGTGGGAGTGGCGAACGGCCGCGCCGTGGGGGCCGCAAAGGGCCGGGCAATCGGCCCGCTCTCGCCCGCGGCAATCGGCCGGGCGAACTGAGGAGCGACCGGGCGGGCCGTATTGCCGACTGCCGGCCGTCCTTGCTGGGTCCACACTTGCCCGCTCTGCGCGGCGGGGTTGTTGGTGCCGGTCACGGTCTGCGGCGGGACCTCGGTGGTGGTCACCATGCCACTCTGCGCGGCCGGATCATTGGTGCCGGTGACGACCTCCGGCGGTGCCTCGGTGCTGGTTGTGGTGACCATGCCGCTCTGGGCCGACACATCGGCCACTGGCACCGTCGGCAGCGCCACCGACAGAAAGACCAGGGAATCCAGTCCCTCGACCTTCGGGCTCATCGACTTTGATCGACGCATGGTTCCTCCGTGCGATCGCTCGCCGTCCTCATGGCTCCGGGGCGTTCGGGAATTGCATTTGAGCGTTCACGAGTCGAGGAGGCCCCGGACCTCCGACCCCGCGCTCACCGAATCGACCCCCTTCGCCCTCCGGGCTCGGGAGGCCATCGTCGGGCGGACTCTACCGACGCCCGCCGGTCATGTCAACGTAAGTCTTTTGAGGTAAAGCCTCTCGGTAAATCTCGCTCAAAACTTGAGCGAAAGTTGCGGGCCAATTTGCCCCTCAGGACCGTTATTCGAAAAGAATACGGAACCAAGGGGCCCTGCCATCGCATTCCTTTGACGACGGTCCACACGGCGGCAGAAATAGGGAAAGGTCGTGCCGATGGCGATTGAGCGTCATGCCGGGATCCTTCAATCGTTCCGCACCCTGTTCGGCCCGGGGACTCTGGCCGGGCGATCCGATGAGGAATTGCTCGATCGGGCCTCTCGGCGGGACGACCCGGCGGCGGAACAGGCCTTCGCGGCCCTGATCGAGCGGCACGGGCCGATGGTCCAGCGCGTCTGCCGGTCGCGGCTGATCGACCCGAACGACGCCGATGATGCCTTTCAGCGCGTCTTCTGCCTGCTCGCCCAGCGGTCGCGGACGCTCTGGGTGCGGGACTCGCTGGCCCCCTGGCTGTTTCAGGTGGCCTTGCGCGTCTCGGCCGGGGTCCGGGCCGAGGCCTCTCGCCGTCGCGACGTCGAGCGCCGATACGCCGAGCACGCCCCCCGAATCGCCCCCGCCCGAGAGCCCGACGACCTCGCCCCCCTGCTCCTCGACGAGGTCGGCCGCTTGCCCGAGCGGTACCGATCGGCCATCGTCCTCTGCGATTTGCAGGGCTTGACCCACGAGGAGGCCGCCCGCCGCCTCGGCTGGCCGATCGGCACCGTCAAGAGCCGCCAGGCCCGCGCCCGGGATCGCCTCCGCCGCCGCCTGATCGGCCGCGGCCTGGCCCCGACCGCCCTCGTCGCGATCACCTCCCGCTCGGCCCCCGCCGCCATCCCCCGCGCCCTCGCCGAACGCACCGTCCCCCTCGCCCTCCAATCCGCCGCCTCCTCGATGGGCGTTGCCACCGGGGCGGTTTCCCTCGTCACCGGAGCCCTGACGATGCTGACATCCCACCCGATCGCCACCCTCGCCGGCGGCTTGCTGCTGACCGGCGCCGCCGTTGTTGGTGCGGTTGGCCTGGCGAGGCAGGACGATCAGGCCCCTCAGCAGACGATCCCGGTCGCCGGAACAGTTACCGAGGGGCCGCAACGCTTCAAGGGGATTCCCCGCAAGTCCCCCGAACCCGCGACGGATCGTCCCGAACCGATTGACACGGTGTCTCCTAACCCCGCGACGATCCCCGTCACCGTCTCCGGCCGAACAATGGGCCTTGACGGTAGACCGATCGCCGGGGCGTCGGTCCTCGTCGCGGGGCTCGACCCGACGACGGGGTGGGCCGAGCTGGGACGGGCCGTAACGGATGTGGACGGATCGTACCGCGTCGAACGAGCCAAGGTGCCCGTTGTCTCCGGAGTGAATCGACCGAACCAGGGCCCTCACGAGGGGCCATATGCCGAGGTCCGAGCTGTCGCGACCGGTCCCGACTTCGGCACCTCGTGGTCGCGATCGGTTCGGATCGACGTGAAGGGGGGAAAAGAGGGCGAGTCGATCGTGGCGGACCTCGTCCTGCGCTCCTCGGCCCCGATCCGGGGGACCATCGTCGATGAGCAGGGAGAGCCGAGGAAGGGAGTCGAGGTAAGCGTCCGCGTTCTCGAATTGCTCGAACCCGCCGAGATCGAGGAGAAAGCGATCGCCTATTCCGACCTGATCGAATTACTCCCCACTGACCTGCACCGGGCTACAACCGGGCCGGACGGTCGATTCCGGATCGACGGTCTTCCGGCAAAGGCCCTGCTCCGGCTCACGCTCCTGCTTCCTGGCTTCGAGCGGGCCGAAGGTTGGTTCATGGCGTTAACGCTGCCTGACGCCGAGGACGATGTCGATTCGAGGCTCGACCTCGGCACTCCGACGATGAGCGAGGTGCTGATCGGCGACTTCGTCCTGACTGTCCCGGAGCCGACCCCCGTGCGGGTCCGAGTCGTCGAGGAGGTGTCGGGCGAGCCGGTCTCTGGAGTCCTGGTCTATTCGTTGAAGGAGATGCAGCCTGGTCATCCGATCTCCTCCTCGGGGACAAGCGACGAGGAAGGATTCCTGACGCTCGGCCTCCCGGCCGGCCAAGAGTTTGACCTGATCGCTGAGCCCCCGGTCGACTCGATCTTCCCGCAGCCGGTTTCGGGAGCTGCCGTGCCCGAGGCCCGGCGGATCGTTGTTCCCGCTGATCAGAATGATGACGTGGTCGAGATCCGCCTCAGGATTGGCTGCGAGCTGATCATCGAGACGACCGACGCAGAAACCGGCGAACCCCTGGCCGAGGCGCTCTACTGGCTGGTCCCCGAGGACGACCCGGACGAACCCCGGCCGATCGGCCACTCTCCCTTCACGCCCGGCTTCAACCGGCTGGAGCAATCCGGCGACCGGCTCCGCGTCGTACTCCGATCCGAGCCCGGCCGCACCTTCCGCGCCCGGTTCGCCGGGTTCCCCGGCCAGCGTCCGCCCGCGTTCTCCCCCGAAGCCCGCGAGCTGCCCCCGAGGTTCGAGGTCGATCCCCCCGAGAGCGAGCCGTTTGAGCTGATCGGCGGCGAGACGATCCGGCTCCGGTTCACCATCCGGCCGGTGGCTGAATGAAACCGGATGCCCTGCAACCGTGAGGATTCCGTCCCGGGGTGGCCGGGGTCGAGCGGAGCGAGCCCCCAGTCGAAGGCCGAGGATCCGGGGGCTCGCTCCGCTCGACCCCGGCCACCCCAGAAGGTCGGCCTCCAGGGAAATCGGCCTGAGATGCCTTCGTGTGGAATCGTGACCGAGGCGTGCCGAGGGCTGTGGCTGTAGGTGCGGCCCCGGCGATCTCGGCAGTCCCTTCGAATCGGGATCCATCGCCAGAACGCGGATGCGGGATCAGGACACCGGGTCGCTGCCGGGGGCGTTGTCAGGTCCGGGGGTTTGGATGCCCCGACGACGGCCGCGTTGCTCGGCGTGGAGGGTGACGGCCTTGAGGTAGGTGTCGGCCACGTGGTTCGGCAGGAGGTCGCCGAACTGGGCGAGGAAGGTCCAGGGCTCGCCGACGTGGGAGAACCCCTCGGCCATTTTTGAAGACGGGAGGAGCGGGACCGTGTCGGCGAGGTTGGCGACGCGGTAGGCGTTGGGGACGAGCCGGGCGAAGGACTCGGCGAAGGTGGCGTCGCCGACCCGGGGACCGGCGTAGGTGTAGAGCCGGAGCCAGTCGGACGGGCGATCGACCTTGGCGGCCACGTCGATCGCCGTCAGGGTGGCCAGGGCGGCGCCGAGGCTGTGACCGGTGATGTAGCAGGGTTTCGATGGGTCAAGTTCGGCGGCCACCTCGGCGGGGGTTCGGGAGGGGCCGCCGTCTCCGGCCCAGGTCCGGAGGTTCTGGCCGGCGATGTTGGAGAAGCCGAAGTGGACTCGCCCCAGCGCCTCGCCGGTCACGGGGTGGCGGGCCTCGGTCTGAGAACTTCGGAGATTGCTGAGCCACTCGGCCTGGGTCTGAGTGCCCCGGAAGGCCATGATGTGATCGCGCTCCGACGTGAGCACGAAGCCGAAGAAGACCCGACGGCGGAATTCGCGGCGGACGATGCGAGGGACCGTCTCCCGAAGGGTCCGTCGGACGGGGCGGAGGACCCGCTCCAGGGGGCTTTCCAAAGCCAGGGTCGCGTCGGTCGGCTCGGCCACTTCGAGATAACGCTCCAGGTGTTCTTCCTCGGCCTCGAAGGTGGCGATCTTGGTGTAGCCGGGAAAGAACCGTTGGAAGCCGTCGAGTTCGGAAAGATCCCCGTTGAAGCCCGGCACCTCCAGCGCGGTCCGGTACTGAGAGACGGCCAGCCGGCACGACCGGATCAATCGGGCCGAGGCCTCGCGGTCGTAAGGGACCGGCGGGGGTTCGGGATCGGGTTCGGTCGAGTCGAGCAGACGGCCCAACTCCTCTTGCCAGGCGGCCTCGGAGGCGTAGGCGGCCTCGACCACGTCGGCATATTCGGCCAGCGCGTCTCGTGAGTCCGGATCGCCCTTTGCCTGGCGGTAGCGGTACGACTCGAATCCTCCCGAGATTCCCAGCCCGGCCCCCAGGCCGGCGAGCAGGGCCCGCCGTCGGTTCCACTTGGTCATCCCCGATCCTCCTTCGCCTGCGGCGCGACGCCCGAGGCGTGCGGCCGTTCCGCCCGCCGACGACGGCGCAAGGCCAGGTGGATCTGCCTCGGGTCAATCCGACGGGCGCTCAGGTAGAAATCGTTCGCCGTCCGACCGATGCCGAACGTCAATGCGAATCCGCCCGCCGCCTTTGCCCAGCCGAGCATCAGCGGAACGTACAGGCTGGTCAGATAGACGAGAAAGTAAACGAAGAGCATCGACAGAATCGCGCTCAAGATGCCGAGCACCAGAAAGACCCGAGCCAGCGGCCCCTGTCCTCTGGGAAACCCCCAGCGCTTGCCGATCGACCGCACCATCACCAGGTTGAGCACCACCACGGCCCCAAGCTGCACCTCCTGCAACCAGGGAACCGTCGGCAGCAACGAGACGATGGCCACGATCAGGGCGTAGTCCATGATCGTGTGGTGGACCCGCTCATTCATCCTGAGGGTCGACTCGACCACCTCTCGGATCGATCCCATGCTCGGCGGCCGATTGACCTCCACCGCGTCTCCCCTGACCTGGGGGTCCGACGTTCGAGGGGGCTGATCCTTCACAAAGACACGTGCTCCTGCGTTGATTGGAACGCTCGACGAGCAAGATCCTCAACGGCACGACGAGAGAAGGGTGCAGTGAGTTGGAGTCGGCCCACCCATTGGGTGGTTCTTGCGACTCTATAACGAAATTGAAGGATTTGTGAACCCCGGTTTGGATCGGGCAAGCTGTTCGTAGAGTGTGGCGAAGCGATCGATCATCATGTCCGCACGAAAATGGGAATCGACCCGATCGCGTCCGGCCTGGCCGAGCCGTTGCCGCAGTTCCGGCTCATCGACGATTCGGAGCAAGGCGCGTGCCAGGGCGGTCGCATCGCCGATCGGGACGAGCAGGCCGGTTTCGTCGTCCACCACCACCTCGGTCGTCCCCGGCGCGGCGGTCGCGACGACAGGCTTCCGAAACCGCATGGCCTCAAGCACGACGTTGGGCAACCCTTCGAAGCTGCTCGGCAAGACGAGCGCATCGGCCGCTTGCATCAGTCGGGGGACGTCGTCGCGGTGGCCGAGGAATCGGACGCGACCGGTCGGCCGCAGGTCGAAGGCGTCGGCCACTCCCTCCAATTCCTCCCGAAGTGGCCCGTCTCCGGCAATGAGGGTGATCAGGTTCGGCCGGACATGCTGCAAGATGTCGGCCGCCTTGAGCAGGTCGATCACCCCTTTTTGCGGGTAAAGCCGCCCGGCAAACAGGAGCATCGGCGCCTCGGCGGCGATCCCCAGCTCGGCCTTCAGGGCGGCCGGGTCGACGCTCGGCGGCTCCTCGTCGGCAATCCCCGAGGGGATCATGGCCAGGCGATCGGCGGGAATGCCCACCGTCTCCCGGTAGAAATCGACCACCGCCTGCGAGTTGCCGACGATCCGATCGGTCTGGCGGGCCAGGCGGAGATCGATCCAGAAGTGCGCTCGCGTTTTCCAGAGATCGGCCGCCATCTCGGCCGTGATGACCACCGGCACCCCGGCCCTCTGCGCCGCGATCCGGCCGTAAACGTTGGCGGCGAAGATCCAGGTCTGCACCACGTCGAACCGCCCCGCCTTCATCAGGCGGGTCAGTCGGCTGAGCGCTCCGAGATCAACCTTGTGCCGCTTCTCGATCGCATGGACGGGGATCCCCGCGTTTCGAAGATCAGCTTCCAGCGGGCCAAGCCGGGTCAACGCCGCGACCTCCACATGGAAGCGGTCTCGGGGCAAACCGGCGGCCAGGAGGACCATCTGTTTCTCGGCTCCCGAGCGGTCGAGCGTCGGGATGACCTGTAACACATTCAGCACGGCGAATCCGTCCGAAGTTCAAACTTAAAGGCAAGCAAGGTCGGGAGCAACGACGGGCGATTGTCGCCGCTCGATCCCATCGGCTCAAGGCCGACGCTCGTCGACCAGGGCTCGGAACAGCTCCAGGTGTTGCCGGGCGACGACGGTGACCGAGTACGACCCCTCGACCTTCTTCCGGGCCGATCGGGTCATGTGAAAGGCGCGATCGAACTCGGACCACTGCTCGACGATCACGCGGGCCAGCCCTTCCGGGTCGTCTACCGGGGCGAGGCGGCCGTCCTTGAAGTCGGAAATGAGTTTACGGTTGCCCGGAATCGACGAGGCGACCAGCGGAATCCCCAGCGCCATGGCTTCAAGCAAGGCAACGCTCATCCCTTCCTCTCGCGACGGCAGGACGAACAGGTCGGCCTCTCGAAGGGCGGCGGTCGGGTCGCTCGTCGGGCCGGGCAGGTCGATGACGTCCCCCTGGCCGAGCTTGCCGACCCCTGCCCAGAGCGACGGGCCTTCGGGACCGTCGCCGTAAAGGATCAGATGAGCGTTCGGGAACGTTTTGCGGACGATCGGCCAGGCCTCAATCAACGCCTCCAGCCCCTTCTCCGGGGCCAGGCGGCCGACGTAGGCCGCCGTTGGGGCGCTTCGCCAGTCGTCCCGACGACGCCAGGGAGTCTCGGGCACAGGCACGCCGTTGGGAAGGCGGTGGATGATCGACGGGTTGTAGCCGGCGTCGCGCAACTCGTCCTCGATCGGCTTCGAGATGGCGACGATGGCATCGGCCTGCCTCGTCCGCTCGCCGATCGTCCGACCGAAGTTCCCCCACGATTGCCAGGCCAGATCCCCCGTCGCCCCGGCCCCTTCAGGACGCAGGACAACCGGAAAGCCGAGCCGCCGACCGACCTCAACGGTCACGTAAGCGTCATGCTTGAGCATCGACACATACGCCAGCTCAGGCGGATGCTCCTCCAGCCAACGCTCCAGGTTCTTCATGTAGCGCCAGGTGCCGACGAACCGCAGGCGAGACGTCGCCAGGCGTCGAATGGTGCACGATCCTCGATGCGTTGCCACCTCCTCGACCTCGGGCAAACCCGATCCGGGCGGCAGGCTGGTCAGCACCGTGACCTCATTTCCCTGCTCGGCCAGGGCGGGGGCAAGGTAGCTGAGCACTTTTTCGGCCCCGCCGATCAACGGAGGGAAGCGTCGGGAGATCAGGGCGATGCGCACGGTGGGGGGCTCGGGTCGCGGCCGTCGGAAGTTACTCGCCGGTTCGAGGGGATGCCTCGTGGGCGTTCGGATCGAGCACGGCGATGTAGGGCAGGTGCCGATACTCGTCATCATAGTCGAGCCCGTAGCCGATGACGAACGCATCAGGAATGGCAAACCCAACGTAGTCGGGCTCCAGCGCCACCTCCTGCCGCCCTTCCTTGCGCAGCAACACCGCCGTGCGGACGTCGACCGCCCCGCGCTCAAGAAGCTTCGGCACGAGCGACGCCAGGGTGTGGCCGGTATCGAAGATGTCGTCGAGCAAGAGCACATGACGCCCTTCGACCTCGGGGGCGAAGGCGTCGTTGATCGTTAGCGATCCCCGCTCGGTCACGGCCCCCTTGTAGCTGCTCGCCTGCAAGAGCGCGACCCGAAGCGGAAGCTGCACCTGCCGGATCAGGTCGGCCAGCAAGATCACGCTGCCGGTCAGGATGCCGACGATCGTCAGCGGCTTGCCCTGATAATCGTGTTCAATCTGTCGGCCAAGCTCGGCCACCCGCTCCCGAATGCGGTCCTCACTGATCAGGATCTCCACGCCAGGGGGTCCTCATGTGCGTTCGAGCGCCGATGAGGGATCATCCGCCCGGTGCGGCGGCCCTTCGTTTCGCGCTGCTCGTGGTGTTCGCTCCGGCCCACGAGTTTACTCATAGACGCGAGCCGCCGACAGGGCACTGGCGAACAGTTGCCACGAGGGCCGATCCGGGTCGAACGCCCCCTCGCCGTTGGGCGCGGCCTTGCCGCAATCGGTCAGCCAGGCGGCCAGGGCTTCGAGGAAGTCACCGAGGGCCGAGTTTTCCCAATCGGCCTCGTTGGCGTCGAGGTCATCGAGCAGGCTTCGAATGTGCTCGACCAGGTCCGCTCGTGACTGGGCCGATTCCGGGAGATTCATACGAACTCCTCCTCCTCCCCGCACCCGGCCGTGACGGGACGGGACATCACGCAACGATACGAGAACAATCGGACCGACGACCACACTGATCGGCTTGCCGATGATTCATCGTACCGTCAAGAGGCAATCGGGCCGAGGGGGATGGCCGTCGCGCAACCTAGATCGGGGAACGAAGCCTCCTCCAACCAGGATCGCTCCTGGAGGAAAAAGGCTCCGCTCCCCCGAGGGAAGCACAGCGTCCAGGCGAGCCAACGAAATCAGGCTCGCCGAACTTAGACCTTCGCTGCCGCGACCAGTCGGCGGCGTCGGGCGAAGCCGAAGGCCCCCAGCCCGAAGGCGGTCCAGAGGATCACGGCCGAGGGCTCGGGAATCGGCGTGCCGCCAACGCCCAGATCAGGGCCGCCGGGTTCGGTCGGCTCGGGCTCAGGCTCGGGAGAGGGGAGATCGAGGACCGAGAGGCTCAGGCCATCGACGGCCGATTTCAAGAGCCAGCCCACCGCGTCCTGCGCCAGGTTCAGCTCGAAGTCGAACATGCCTCCCGGCTCAAGCTGGCCGATCCGGTTGCCGTCGGCGTCGACCAGAGGGCGGAACGGCACGGCGGCCGAGGGGTCGGTCTCCGGCTCGTAGCCGAAAAGCAGGAACATGCGCTCCATGTCCTCGTCGCTCGGGTCGCTCGTGAGGAGGACATAAGACGTCGAGACATCGATGCCGGTCGAACTGGACAGCGCCGTCATGGGGCTGCCCTCGATGACTGCGCCGGTCTCGTCGGTTCCGATGACCGGCGGGATGATCGTGTCGCGAGGCACCAGCTCGAAGTACATCTCCGAGACTGGTGAGGCCGTGGTGTTCGTCAGTCGGAAGGTCATGGGCTGAGTCGGCGACGCCGTCGCGGGCCGACCGGTGGCGGCGATCACCACGCCGAGCATGGCCAGCAATCCGAGCAGGCGGTGAGACATGGGCGCGAGCCCTCCTTGGGTACGCGATGGTGTAGGGACCGATCCGAACAAAAGGCCGTATCCCCCCGCCGTCCGGTTCTGACGCGATCCGAAGTCTTCGCGCTCGCCGTGCGAGTGGAGCGAAGGGTGGTCCGCGGGACTCCCCGGTCGGGAAGACCAGAAGGAGGCGCTTGGTTCAAAAGGATGTGAATTCAAAATGAAGGGCGTCGCTGGACCGGGGATCGAGCCGTACGCGAATCGGTGGGATCGACCGGGTGCACGTCCGGGGCGGATCGGGCTCCGCTCTCGGGCGGGCGTACTATGAAAGGGATTGCCAGGACGGTCAAGAGCAATTGTCGATCCGATCGTTTTGACCGGCTTCGACCGGGTTGAGCCTCCCCAGGCGTCCTGCCGATCGAATAAGCTGGCGGCAGGGGCGTCGAATCCGGCGAAGGACCACCTGCACTATGCCCGATCCGCACAGCGGCGTCGTCGAGGCGCCCGACGAAGCCCTGGTCGAGCTGGCCCGCGCCGGCGATGCCGACGCCCGCGAGGAACTGTTCCGTCGCGGGCGAGAGATCGCCTTTCGCGTTGCCTTTCGCCTGCTCGGGAACGCCGAGGACGCCATGGACGCCGTTCAGGACGGCTTCATCAAGGCGTTTCGCAACCTTGACGCCTTCGACGGCCGCAGCGCCTTTCGTACCTGGCTCTTACGGATCGTGACCAACGCCGCCCACGACCTCGGTCGTCGCAAACGCAGACGCCCTGCCCTCCGCCTGGCCGATCTCGACACCGACTCCGGCGGTTCGGGCCCGCCCGGCTCCTCGGTCGCCGAGCCGAGCATCGAAGACGATCCCAGCCAGGGGCTCCACCGCGACGACCTCCGCCGCGCTCTCGACGAGGCCCTGGCCCGGCTCAGCCCGACGATCCGGGAAACCTTTGTCCTTTTTGCCGAGGCTGAACTCAGCTACAAGGAGATCGCCGATGCCCAGGGCGTTCCCATCGGCACCGTCATGAGCCGCCTCTACTACGCCCGGCAGAAGCTCCAGGCCATCCTGGAAGGGATCGAGGCAAGCCCTTAGAGCGTTATTCGTTTGTCTGTGAACGGACAGGGACATGGGAACTGGCTCCGAGTCGCCGAGGTGCCTGTCCCCCATGTCCGGCACCCAGCCCGGCCCGTCAAGGAAGCGGGGACTGGCGTCGAGTCTTCGAGGTGCCTGTCCCCCATGTCCCGGCGAGCCGCTCCGCTGAATCGAAAACCGCTCTAACCTTCGAATAAGTCGCGATGATCCGGCGTCGAGCAGGTAGGCCGATCGTCTCGGAAGACCCTTTCCAGGCATGCGGCCGAGCGTTATTCTCGAATCCGAACCGAATGCCCTGGAAGGGCTTCTGTCATGGCCGCGGCGGTTTGGCCGCCCGATTGAACCGGAGGTTCGCAAACCCACGATGCGTTGCCGAGACGTTTCCCGAGCCATCGCCGCTCTGCCGAGCGCGATGACCGAGTCGGAGATTCAGGCCCATCTGGCCGCGTGCCCGCAATGCGCGCGGATGGCCGAAGGGGTCCGACGCCTCGATCGGCTCTGGGACGCGACCCGGCCCGAGCTGCCCTCGGCGGCGTCCTGGGAATCGGCCTGGGCTCGGATCGACCGTGAACTGTCGGCGGCCCCGGAGCCGGTGGCCTCGACGTCCTCGACCCTCCCAAGAACCGTCCGCCTGCCCATCGGCCGTCTGGCGATCGGCCTGGCCCTGGCCGCCGCGGCGGTTCTGCTGGCCTTGAATCTGCCCAGCCCCGCTCCGCAGATTGCCGAGAACGGCCAGCGCAACGGCCCGGTCTTCGGCACGGTCGACGTGCCGGTCGGCCACACGGTGCTCTACCATGTCGATTCCGACGAGCACCAGGTCGTCCAGGTCAGCGAGCCGATGGGCTCGGGAGAGGATGATCTGACCTTCTTCCGCCAGTCTGAGCTGGGTCTTGATGCGGTCGACTATTTCGCCCTCTTCGGCTGGTTCGAGGCCTTGCCCGCCCTGACGGCGTCGGCCCCTTCTGGTCCTGGAGAGACGGCCAGCCCCTTTGACTCCCGGCCCTGAATCCCATGAACCACGCCTTCGACTCTCGAGGTTCGTTCTGGTCGGCCCGCCACCTCGCTCGCCTGGTGCCGAGGCGAGCCGGATGGCATGTGCTCGCCCTGCTCCTGGCGGTCGCCGCCATCGGCCCCGCCTTGCTCGCCGATCGCAGCCTTGGCCAGCCCGGAGACCAGCCTCGCCCCGAGCGCGACGTCACCCTCTTCGGCCTCCGGGCCGATCCCGGTAAAGACCGGATCGACCCCCTGCTCTCTCCCTACGCCGCCCCCTTGCGCAAGCTCGTGCCCAACCACGGCTTGACCCTGCTCGACGCCGCCAGCCAGCGGCTCTCGTCCAATCAATCCGTCTCGTGCGACCTGGGCGATGGCCAGACCCTCAAGGCTGTCCTGCTCGACCCAATCGGCGATGACGGCAAGGTGCACCTCCGCGTCCAGTTGCTCGACGACTCCCGGACCCGTCCCGTCTTCGTCACCGACGTCCGTACCCCTCCCGATCAACTGGTCTTCCTCGACAAATCGCTGGAAGGCTCTGATGCCCTGCTCTTGATCGGCGTCGGCGCCCGCTAATCCGCCCTGAAGTGAAAGGGTTGGCTCCGGTTCCGTTCGCGGAACCTGTCCCACCCTCAGCCGCCGCATGGCGAACCCATTCACAGGCTGGTGGCTGTCCAACCGGGACGGTGTTGCCGCAAAAGGCGCGGAGGGAGAGACCGCACCGAAACCACGAGTCGCCCCGCGACCTCGTGAGACGCCCCACCGGGGCCGATCATGGGGTGGGGGGAAAGCGGTTCGACCAGAAACGGCCACCGATCAGAACGCCGGGTGCCCCCGGGAACGAATGTTGCAAACGTCCGGCCGCGAACTGCCGAACGCTTGAGCCGATCGTGCTCACCTCGTAATAATAGGAAGGTGTGCCCGGAGGCCCGACTTGGGGGTGATCGGGCGGCGATCGAAGGACGGACTGCGGCTCCCTATCCGGCGGAGGTGCCTTGATGAGTGACTGGAACGACCCGGAACTGGCCGCGATGCGAGATCGCTTGATCGCGGCCCTCCGTGGATACGGAAAGGTCGCGGTCGCCTTCTCGGGCGGGATCGACAGCACGGTCGTTGCCCAGGCTGCGCAGTTGGCCATCGGAGACGACGCGATCGCCGTGACCGCCGTCTCTGACAGCCTGGCCGAAGGGGAGCGCGAGGAAGCCGAGATGCTCGCCCGGCAGATCGGCATCCGTCATCGGGTGATCCACACCTCGGAATTCGAAGACCCGAACTACCTCCGCAACAATCCCGACCGCTGCTACTTCTGCAAGAGCGAGCTCTACGGCCGCCTCGCCCTGATTCGGGCCGAGCTGGGGGTCGATGCCGTGGCCTCGGGGGCGAACCTCGACGATGCTGGCGACCACCGACCCGGCATGAAGGCCGCGGCCGAGAACGGCGTCGTCCACCCGTTGCTCGAGTGCGAGCTGTCCAAGAACGACGTCCGCAAGCTGGCCAAAGCCTGGGGCCTGCCGACCTGGGACAAACCGGCCACCCCGTGCCTGTCGAGCCGGATCGCCTACGGCGAAGAAGTGACCCCCGAGCGCACCCGGATGATCGACCAGGCCGAGCGATGGCTCCGCGCCCGGGGGCTCCGGATCGTCCGGGTCCGCTACCACAAGGGGGACATGGCCCGCGTCGAGGTTCCGCTCGACGAGCTGCCGATGATCGCCTCGGCCGAAGTTCGCACCGAGATGGTTCGGGCCTTCAAGGACCTCGGCTTCAAGTTCGTGACGCTCGACCTCGAAGGGTTCCGGTCGGGGAGCAATAACCTGGTCATCCCCTCCGAGAATCTCATGAAAGGGCTGGTGATCCCGGCCCCGGCCCCGGCTGGCGGCCGCTGATCGGGCCGGCCCGTTGTCGTGGCTCACGAACCTCTTACCAGACGACCGGGGGGGAATGGGCTCCTTCCATCCCGGTCATGTGGTCTGATCGATTCTCGCTCCCACTTCGATCGTTTGCCGTCCGTTCGGATTCGAACCTCCATGCGATTCGGACGGCCCCCTCGAAAGGATCGCGCTGTCATGGCCAAGGCGACCTGCCGATGCGGTCAACTCCTGACCGTGCGCGATGATCGAGAGGGCCGGGTCGTCTGCCCGAAGTGCGGGGCAAAGGTCCGAATCCGGCTGAATCCAGGGCCGGATCTGACCCCGGCCGATGGCTTCCTTCGCTTCAGTTGCGCCTGCGGCCGACGCCTGAAGGTGCCTGCCGCCTCGCCGCCGTCGCACGGCAAGTGCCCCGATTGCGGGCGGATCGTTCCGGTGCCGGGCGTCGGCAGCGGCCCGGAACAGCGCACCGACGAGCTTTTACCCGAGGAGGCCCGCTTCCTCGACCAGTGGGCCGCCGAGCACCGCGATCGCGGCAGCCGGAAACCGGAGAATGTCCCCTCCGGGCCGAACGCTCCGCCGTCGAACCATCCCCAGTCGCCCGTTGAGAAGGTGGAGGCCGGTCTGCGGATCTGCCCGAAGTGCAGTCGCCCGGTCCACCTCGGGGCCGACGTCTGCCGCCACTGTGGAACCTCCGTCCCCCGCCGCTGAGGCCAGACTGGCCGGCAGCAGCGGGCATTGAGGCTGGAATCCCCGAGCCGAGCGGCTTAGCCTTCGGGGTCGTTGCCGGCCTTCGGCGCGGCGGCGAACTCGTCGGCGGTCATGGTCGTCAGCGTCCGGTTGAGGAGGAGGACCGAGCCCCCTTGCTCTGGTGCTTCCTTGACGTAGGCGAGAATCGCCTCGTCGTCGGTCGTGCCGATCTCCTCACCGGTGTCCGGCAGGGTGGCTCCCCATCGGACGACGAACTCACCGGTCCGGATCCGCTCGAAGCCCATCGGCGCAGCCATTTCGAGCGACGGAACGGCCTGGATGTCCGCGAAGCTTCCGGGCGCGGTCCCCTTCTCGATCTGATACATCCGCAGCAATTCTCCCACATCCAGCAGGTTCGTATCGCGGAACTGTTCCTCGGTGGCGGGCGTATTCCCCCCGCCGCAGCCAGGCAAGGCCAGACTCACCGCAGCGCAAAGCAGTCCGAACGCCACGATCCGAGTCGTGGCAAGGCGAAGACGCATCGACGAAAACTCCGTTGAGAACGAATACAAAAAACAATCAAGCAGGAATGTGTCGAATTCACAGAAGCGACTGGGGTCCGTGGCGCGGACCCCAGCCCTTCCGTGATCAAGGCTTCCGAAGTCTCCGAGAGGAGACGACGATCACAATCAGAGCTGGTCGGCGCTGATGACCTCCGCCCCTTGGCGGCTGCCGACGGCTCGCCAGACGTCGGGGTTGACGGTCTCCTTGATGAACTTGACGCTTCCGTCGCAGTTGGCCGCGTTAACGCCGCCGGGGTGGTAGCTGCGGGCTGCGGCGTGGTTCTGAACGTAGTTGCTCGACCCGCAGTCGGAGAACCGGCTGTTGGGGGTCAAGGTGTGGCTGTAGAAGCCGTTCTGAGGCAAGGAGCGGTAGTACTGCTGGCCTCGGTAGTAGATGCGGGTGCTGTAATTCGGCATCAGGTAGAAGCAACCGCCCTGGTCGGCCAGCGGGGTGACCAGATTGTCGATCACGACGTTCTGAATGTAGACGTTCAGCGGGTCGGTTGTCGGCACGCCCGAGGAGGCCAGCGTCGAGGCGGCGGCATACGAGCGCCGGGTCTCGGAGAACATGGCGGTGTTGCTCGTGCCGTCTCGGATGGCCGCGAGCTTCACGGCACCCAGGGCCCTGCGGTACTCCGGGTTCACGGTCGTCTGGCCGGGCAGGAAGCGGGGGGCCGACCGATTGATCTGGAAGTTGAACACGCCCAGCCGGTTATTGTTCGGCTCCTGGAAGGTGAAGCCGCTGCCGTACTCCGACGACGCCGTGTTGCCGGTGCTGGCCACGTAGTTGGCGTAGGCGAGGGTGCCGTCCATCTTCGTGTTGTGGATGTCCGACGGGCAGATGTAGGCTGACACCAGGGATGTCTGCGCCGTGAAGTTCGCGGCTGTCGGCCCGAACAGGTTCAGGTTGATTTCCAGGTTAAACGCCGCATAGGCGGCCGATCCTTCCATGAACGGCAAGAGCTGGGCCAGCGGGGTGGCCCGCCCGCCGCAGGTGCTGGTGGTCGGCGCTTCGGCGGTGCCGCACGGGCCATTTCCCGGAGGCAAGGTCCCGTAGGTGCTCTCGAAGTTCAGCGCCGCCAGGGCAATCTGCTTCAGATTGTTCGTGCACTGGGCCCGCCGCGCGGCCTCTCGGGCCGACTGCACGGCCGGCAGCAACAGGGCGATTAAGACGCCGATAATGGCGATGACGACGAGTAATTCGATCAAGGTAAACGCACGACGGACGCTGGACGCCCGACGCGAGAAAGAAGCGCGAATCATAGTGAGCGAAGATCCTTAGGACGGTCTTTCGTTCAGATCTCGGAGGGGGGGCAAGTTCTCAGGAGGGAGGGCGTACCTTGGTGGAGCGCGGACCAAAACGGCTCAACCATCCTCGGTGGAACCGCTGGCCGACGGTCATAAAGGACAGCGTGAGGACACTGCCCCCGGCAACTCGGATCGTGACAGACAACCGTGACGAGTGAAGATGCAGGAGGGAAAGCTCCATGCGGGGCCGATGCACATCAACCCCACATGAAGTTGGCGTATTGTAGAAGTGGTTTGACCCGAATTTCTAGAGCAACCGCACGCATTTTCGCCGGTCATGCTGCCTGCGGGAATCACGAACGCGCCTGGCCACCGACGCCTGGAGGCTCGGCTCGGTGGGCCTTCAGGACGCAAAGCGTTCGAGGTCTTCTCCTTTGGGAATCACGGTGATGCCCCCCTCGGTCACGGTGAAGCCCCGAGCGCGGTCCAGCTCCGGATCCTCTCCGATCGAGAAACCGGCCGGCACCCGCACATGCTTGTCGAGGATCGCCCGGCGGACCCGCGCGTGTCGGCAGACCTCCACCCCCTCGAACAGGATCGCATCTTCGACCAGCGCGAAGCTGTTGAGGCGCACATTCGGCGACAGCAGGCTGCGGTGCGCCCGGCCTCCCGAGAGAATCGAGCCGTTGCAGACGATCGAATCGTAGGCCGCCCCGACCCGGTGGTCGACCGCGTGCACGAACTTCGGCGGGGGCAACGACGGCTGAAACGTGTGGATCGGCCAGGAGGGGTCGTACAGGTTCAGGCTGGGGTCGACCTGGATCAGGTCCATGTTCGCCTGGTAGTAGGCGTCGAGCGTCCCCACGTCTTTCCAGTAGGCTGCGGCCTTGCGGTTCTCGTCTCGAAACGAGTAGGCGATGACCGAGTGCGAGTCGAGAATCCGAGGGATGATGTTGTGCCCGAAGTCGTGCCGGCTCTCCGAGTGCTTGGCGTCCTCGAACAGGAGCTCGAACATCGTCCGGGTCTTGAACACATAAATCCCCATCGAGGCCAGGGCGATCTCCGGCTCACCGGGCATCGACTCGGGGTCATCGGGTTTCTCGGCGAAGCCGATGACCCGGTTCTGCTCATCCACGTGCATTACGCCGAAGTCCCGCGCTTCGAGGCGGGGGACTGGCAGGCAGGCGATCGTCAGGTCGGCGTCGCGGCGGCGATGCTCGGCGATCATGGACGCATAGTTCATCTTGTAAATATGATCGCCGGCCAGGATCAAGGTGTCCTGAGTGTGCTCCCGTTCGATCCGGAAAATGTTCTGGTAGATGGCGTCGGCCGTCCCGGCGTACCAGCTCTCGGCAATTCGCTGCTCCGGAGGCAAGACCTCCACGAACTCTCCCAGGTTCGGTGCCAGGAACTTCCACGACTTGTCGATATGCCGGTTCAGGCTGAACGCCTTGTACTGCGGCAGGACGAGGATCTTCCGAATCCCCGAGTTGATGCAGTTCGACATCGTGAAGTCGATGATCCGATACACCCCGCCGAACGGAACGGCAGGCTTGGCCCGGTCTCGGGTCAAGGGATCGAGTCGCGTGCCCTTGCCGCCGGCGAGCACGATGGCGATGACATCCTTCATGATTGCACAACCGAGCCGATTGCCGGGGAGACCGGGGCTTGACGCCGCAGCCCTGCGAGCGTCATCCAACCATTCTCATTCTGCGCGAGGAACCTTCCGGAACCAAGCACCTCGCCCCATCAAGCCCGAACGATTGCAACGCCCTCTTGCCCCCGGAAACCTTCGCAACACGACGTTCAAAGAATCTCGCAACCGGCATAGGCAGACAAACCGATTCCGAATAGAGTACTGCGTCTTTCAGGACAATCGGACCAATCCGCGATCTCGACACGACCCTTGCGACGGGAGCGCGACGGATCATGACCGCGCCACCGCCGATTCCGCCCGATCGAGCCCGATGGCTCGGCGTTATTGTGCTCGCCGTGCTGGCGCTCGCCGCCCGCCGGACCGAAAGCCCCGAAGCCTTTGCGAACTCGACCTTTCCCCGCGTCGACGACGCCCGCGAAGGGCTTCATCAGGGAACGATCGAAGTCGACGGCCATTTGTGGCCCTTTGCCCTTCACGTCCCGACCGACTACGAAGACGATCCCCAACGCCAGTGGCCCCTGGTGCTGGCCCTTCATGGCGCCTCCGGGTCGGGAGCCTCGTTCCTCGACGAGGCCGGATGGGACGAGCTGGCCGATCGGGAAGGGGTGATCATCGCCGCCCCCTCGGCCCTTCCCATGCGACCGAACGTGAGCCCCGGACGCGCCTTCAACCCAAGGCTCTGGAACACCGGACAGCATCCCCCCGATCGCCCTCGGAGCCAGATCGACGACCTGGCCTTCTTCGACGCCCTGCTCGTTGAGGTCACGCGCCGATGGCGGATCGACCCCGATCGCATCTATGCCGCCGGGCATTCCAACGGCGGGGCCATGGCGCTTCGGCTCGCGGCCGAGCGGTCCGAGGTCTTCGCCGCCGTCGCCTCGGTGGCCGGCCTCCGCTACGTCGAACCTCCCGAAGACGCCCGAGGGGTCTCCATGCTCACCATCTTCGGCGGCGCCGACCCCATCTTGCCGACCGAAGGAGGGCTGTCCATCCTCCCCTGGGAAGTGCGACGCACCCCCGAGATCCTTCCCGAGCTGAAACGCTACGCCGCGCAAATCGGGTGCCCCGACGTGCCGACGGTCATCGAACACGATGGCCCGTTACACTCCTTCTTCTACCCTCCCAGCCCCGAGGGCCAAACGCTCGGGTTCATCGTGCTCGACCGCCACGGCCACGCCTGGCCGGGAGGGCACGCTCAACTGGCTGAGCCCCTGCTCATCGGCCCCCGGAACGACCTGATCGACGCCACGGCCGTCATCTGGAAATTCTTCGCCCACCGCAGACGTCGATCGAGCGAAGACTGAGCACAGCCCCGTCCCCCCCTTTTGAAGCCTTCGCCAGGCAGCGCCAGAGGTTGGCACGGGTTCTGTCCCTGGAACCCGTGGAGCCGGACGTTGAGGCGTGGGGTTCGTGAAGGCATTTTTCGCCAACGCCCCACGGGTTCCGCGGACGGAACGAGTGCCACGCGTTCAGCTTCCGGGACGCATACCGACCTCTTCAACGGACTGCTCTGGCAACCCGAACCCCCGTTGCCCATCATCGCAATTGGGTTCGCGATCATTGCGAGAAGATTTTCCGGGCTGGTTCCCGGAACCCCTGACCGTGTGATACCTTCGGTAATACCCGAGAAACCGGCCCGGCCGATCGATCAACCGACCAACTGATCGACCTCACCAGGGCCGGACCGAGCCTGGCCTGCGTTGAGCGCTCATCCCTGGAGTGACTGCCCGATGATCCCCGCCCTGTCTCGATCCCTCCTGCCCCTGGCCTTGCTTTCGCTTGGTCTCTCGGCCGCAATGGCCGCCGCGGCCCTCGGGCCGGTCCCACAGAACGACGACGACCCGCTGAAGGCAATCCAGACGGAAGCCATCGCCTCGAAGGGCGAGCCCCGCGATCGCCCTTACCACTTCGGGTCCCAAGGCCCGGGCAAGGAATTTTCGAACCACACGAGTCACACGAACCGCCTTGTCCCGGTCTTCACCCTCGGCAAGACGGTCGACCTCAACAGCATCACCGGCGAGAACAGCTCGTACCGCAACGCCGAGCGCCTGCAAGAACTCTACGGCCAGCTTCCCGAGCACACCCTCGACCCCTCGGCCGAGTACGGCGACCAGGCCGATCTCTACCGCCTGCAAAAAGAGGCCGTTGAGCGCGGGGCCAAACAGCTCTTCGTCGTCCTCTTCGACGGGCTCGACTGGGAAACCCTGACTGCCTCGGCCATCGTCAAGTCGGGCGATCCGAACGCCGGGTCCGCCCTGCTCGCCGGAGAACTCGGTCCGGCCTACCAGGCCGACGGTTCGCTCGCCGTCGGTTCCGTCGTCACCAGCCCGACCCACAGCGGAGCCAACCTCGACGTCGACCGCCAGACCATCTCCTTCCCCGATGACGTCCTTCGAGGTGGCTACGACCCCCGATTCGCCGGCCGGGGGCCATTGCAGGCCCCCCAGCTCGACGCTCCCGGATACCTCCGCGGCCAGTCGGCCACCCCGAGCGAGCTGGCCCAGATCCACGACCACGGCGGCGTCCCTCACGCCTACACCGACAGCTCCTGCAGCGCCGCCGAGATCGCCGCCGGGGTCAAGAGCTACAACAACAGCGTCAACGTCGCCCCCGACGGCTCCTTCATGACCCCCCTCTTCCACGACCTCCAGCGCGACGGCTGGAAGGTCGGCACCGTGACCAACGTGCCGATCAGCCACGCCTCTCCCGCCGCCTTCTACGCCCGCAACGTCGACCGGGACGACTACCAGGACCTGACCCGCGACATGCTCGGCCTGCCCAACATCGCCACCGAGCGCGGCGCGCCCGAGGTCCCCGGCCTCAACGTGGTCATCGGCACCGGATTCGGCCAGACGGGCAACCTTCAGGCTCTTCAGCGCCGCCAGGGATCAAACGCCGTGGCCGGCAACGTCTACCTCACCGATGACGACCTGGCCGCCATCGACGCCGAGCGCGGCGGCCCTTACGTCGTCGCCCAGCGCACCGAAGGCGCCAACGGCAACGACGTGCTCAGCGCCGCCGCCGACCGCGCCGCGTCCGAGGGGCTCCGCCTCTTCGGTTTCTTCGGCACCGAGTACGGCCACCTGCCCTATCAGACCTCCAACGGCGGCTACGACCCCTCTCCCGGCATCTCCGGCGAGGCCGAGCAATACAGCCCGGCTGACATCGCCGAGAACCCGACCCTCACCGAGATGACCCAGGCCGCCCTCACCGTCCTTGGCCAGAACCCCGACCAGCCCTTCGCCCTCTTCGTCGAGGCCGGAGATGTCGACTGGGCCTTGCACGACAACAACCTCGACAACGCCGTCGGCGCAGTCTTCTCGGGCGAGGAGGCCATCCGGGCCATCATCGACTGGGTCGAGCAGCACAGCTCCTGGGACGACGCCGCGATGATCATCACCGCCGACCACGGCCACTACCTCGTCATCAACGACCCCGAAGCCCTGGCCGGCTCGGCCCGCTGAACCAGCCCGTTGCAAGGTGTTGGCATGCTTCGGTCAAGGGGTGCGGCGTGGGGTCGGTGGGAACCTCCTTCCCGAGCCCGCCCCTTGCTGAGCAGGATGGCACCGGGTAGGGTGGCACGGGTTCCGTCCTCGGAACCCGTGGGGCGTTGACCCCGCTCACGGGTTCCGCGGACGAAACCCGCAGCACACATTCCCCTTCCGGACCGCATGCCGATCGCTTCAACGGGCTGGTTCGCTGAGCCAAGACCAATCGCAATGCCCACCGGCCTCGATCGCGGCAACCCGTTCGAACCTCCCTCGGCCCCCTTGCGCGGCGGGGGAAGGCCTGAACCCCCTGCGACGCGCCCGTCTCCGGGCCTCGTCCTGATGATCGCCGCGTCAAGTGTCCCGGTCGTGGTGATGCTCTCGCACTTGGGCCTCTGGCTGCTGGCCGGGTGGGAACTGGGGCACCCCCCTCGGCCGTCGCTCGACGACCCGAAAGACATCACCATCTTGAGGTTTGTGTACCTCCCAGTCGTTCTGCTCGGGGGACTCATCCCACCGGCCATCATCGTCTGCGCCGTTGTCTGGGTTTTGTTGCTCTGGAACGCGCTGCGAAGGAGGAGCATCGGTCGATGGTTCCCGGTCGTGCTCCTGCCGCTCGTCTGGATCGGATTCGTCGCCTGGGTCCGGTACGACCCGGGCCAGATCCTCGTCTGGATTGCCGACT
Source organism: Tautonia rosea (assembly GCF_012958305.1). Taxonomy (NCBI): domain Bacteria; kingdom Pseudomonadati; phylum Planctomycetota; class Planctomycetia; order Isosphaerales; family Isosphaeraceae; genus Tautonia; species Tautonia rosea. The sequence continues at coordinate 47,761 of NZ_JABBYO010000010.1, forward strand.
GATCATCCCGCGTTGCGGGAGAGCCTCACGCGATCGTTCGGGAAGGGCTCCGGAGCGTTGCGGAGCCCCCATCGCTGCGATACCGTAAGGGCCTGTGTCAATCGACGCGTCTTCATTTCGTTGAACCGATCATCGACCGGAGGCCCCTCATGTCGACCCCGACCGACTCTCCTGAATCAACTCCCACTCCCACCACCCCTCCCGTCGCTCCCGTACCGGAGGCATCGGCCAGCCCGACAAAAACCAAGGCCAAGGTTTCGCCGGCACGCAACGCCATCTCGATGGTGTTGCTCATCGTCCTCCTGATCGTCGGCGGGCTGGAGCTGAACGCCCTGTTCCAGTTCAACAGCGCGGTCGATCGCCTCGACAAGGCGCTCGAATCGAACGAGGACGACCTGTTGCCCCTGACCCAGGTCGAGGAAATTCTCGGCAAGAAACCCGACGGCCCCTTGCAGGACGACCAGCCTGGCATGCAGTCGACGACTTACACCTGGCGAGGAGCAATCCGCTCGCATGTCCTCGTCGGATTCTACTCCTACGGCGATGCCCCCGGCATGGTCAAGTACGAGATCGGCTCGGCCGTGGCGACCGATCCCGGCGGCGATTGATCCCCGTTTTGCTCCTTGGTCAGACGGCTGAGTTCCTCGTCTCCGCTCCCCGGTCTTCGTGGGAAGGTCCGCACTCCCCGTTCGAGGAAGCTCTGAACGCGTTCCGGAAGGGAAACGGGTGGCATGGGTTCCGTCCTCGGAACCCGTGCGTCGTTGGCGGGAAAGACCCTCCCGAGCCGGCCCTGCTCACCGGGCAGGGTGGCACGGGTTCCGTCCTCGGAACCCGTGGGTTGGAGGTGGGCCCCCCCTCTCTTGAGCCCGCTGATCCAGGACCCCGCTTACGGGTTCCGAAGATGACGGAACCCGTGAATGATGATCGCTTGGCCGTTGCAGGGCGAGGGCGACCGCTTCAACGGACCTTTCGGGTGCGACCCCGGCCGCCCATCAGAACAGATCACTGCGTCAGCTCGACTTCGGGCGGCAGTGGCGGAGCGATCGAGCGAGGAGCGGCGGGGGGAACCTCGTCGGGAGTGACCGAGGCATGCGACTCGCGGTACGGCGCGGCCGGCCTGGGCCGGGGGCGGGACCGTCGCTGTTCGAACTGCTCAGGGTTCTCGGGCTTGAGCAGGCGAGGGGGATCGGTCGTCAGCAACTGGTCGAGCGCGACGTATTCCTTGACCAGCGTGTCGATCCTCGGGTCGCGCCAGGCGCCGAGCGTCACAAGCGAGGCGGCGACCAGCAGACCGGCGGCCAGCCCTCCGGCCAGGGGAAGCGCCCAGGCCCGATGCGGTTCGAACCCCCAGGCCGTGCGGGCTCGGGGGCGTCGGGCCTGGCGTAGCCGCCGTGACAGGTCGGGCCAGAGCGACGGAGCATCCGGGGCGATCGGGTCGTCGATCGCCCCGGCCGACAGCACCCGCTGGCTGGCGCGCAGCGCTTCCAGACGATGCCGACACTCGGGGCATCGGACAAGGTGGCGGTCAACCACCCAGCGGTCCAGGCCGAGGCTGTCGCCTCCGGCCAGGAGCGGGAGGCGGGCCCGGACCCATGCACAGGTTTTAATCGGCATGAGGGGCCTCGGGGGAAAGAGCGTTCATCGGGTCGGTCCCTCCTTGGTCCTGCTGCGCCATCCGGCGTTCCCAGAGCCGGCGGAACTGATCGCGGGCCTTGGCCAGTCGCCATCGGACGGTGGCCTCGCGTCGGCCAACGATCGCGGCAACCTCGGCCGACGAAAATCCTTCCAGGTCTCGCAAGACAAGAATCGTCCGGTCCTTGACCGGAAGCTGTTCTAACACGAATCGAACTTCCTGCGCCAGCTCTTCTCGGGGTCGGGGGTCGGGGTCGAACACGTCGAGGCTCGACGCGTTCCGCGGGTCGTCCTCCTCGCGGCGGCGGTCGACCGGCAGTGAGGTCATCGGCGGGCCTGATCGCCTGCGAAGCTGATCGACGCCCAGATTCACGGCCACTCGGAACAGCCACGGACCAAATCGCCGACTCGTATCGAAGCGATCGAGCCGATGATAGACACGCCAGAGCGTTTCTTGCGCGAGGTCTCGGGCCAGTTCGTGGTCGTGAACCAATCGGGTCAAGACGCGAAGCAGCTTACGTTCGTAGCGTCGGACCAAGGTGGCAAACGCCTCCTCATCCCCGTCCCGGGCCCGTTCCACCAGCCGGGCGTCGCCCGCCTCCTCGGCCAGGCCGGGACGGGACGCCACCAGGCCGGACTCGGCGTCCGAAGGGTCGGATGCCGGGGCCTCGGAGCGAATTCCGAAGGATTGCGGAGCCATTTCCATCGTCGGATCAGGTTCAGGTCGCATAAACTAAGTATACGGAGGGAGGGCCCGCCCATGTTGGAGGATTCGACACCTTCCTTTTCCGATTCGACCTCGAAACCCCGTCTCGAGCCCCCGGCCACCGCTCGGGAGTTGGGCATCGGTCTCTGTCCGCCCGACGATCGGGCCGAAGCCCTGGCGGTCCTCTATCACCGGCTCTCGGCCTCGACTCGGGCCAACATGATCGTCGAGTTGCTCCGTCAGGAAGCCCGCGGCCAGCTCGACCTCTCCGGGCTCTGGATCGCCTCGCGCAAGCGTCGGATCGTCGGAGCCATGCTCACCCAAACTCTTGCCGGGCGCGCCATTGCCATCTGGCCCCCAGTCATCGCCCGATCCTGGGGAGCCGCCTCCCTCGCCTCGTCAATGGTCCGCGAGGCCCTGCGCGTTTCCGAGGCCCAGGGGATCCGACTGGCCCAGGCCCTCGTCGAGGACAATGCGCCGAAACAGACCGCCCTCGACCTCGCGCGCGGCGGCCTCGCCTACGTCACCGACCTGCTCTACCTCGGACGACCAACCCACGACGTCCTTCCCATTCCTCCCGGTGTGCCGCCCTTGGAATGGCGAGGATATACTCCCGATCGGCATGACAGGTTCGCCCGCATGCTCGAACGGTCGTACCAGGGCAGCCTCGATATGCCCGAGCTGGCCGGCCTGCGCAGCTTGGACGATGTCCTGCAAGGGCATCTGGCCCGGGGATCGTTCGATCCCGATCGCTGGCGGCTGGGGTGGCTTGAGGGCCAGACAGAGCCGGTCGCGGTCTTGCTCCTGCTCGCCGGATCGGAGTCAACCTGGGAGGTGTCCTACCTCGGCCTTGCTCCCGAGGCCCGCGGTCGAGGGCTCGGGCGTCGCGTGCTGGCCCATGCCCTGGAACTGACCCGGCCCCATGCGCATCGCCTGGAGCTGGCCGTCGATGTGCGCAACCTTCCGGCCGATCGGCTTTACCAGCGGTGCGGATTCCACGCCTTTGTGCGCCGGAGGGTCCACCTGGCAGTCCTGGGCAGACGCGGACCCGAGGGAGCGGGATCGCCCCCCCTTCAAGACGGATCCGTCATCGGCTGAGGATCGTCTCGACGCAGAATGGTACCTTCCTTGACGTAAACAACCGTCTCGGCAAGGTTTGTGGCGTGGTCCGCGATGCGCTCCAGGTTGCGGGCGATGTTGATCAAATGCAACCAGATGGTTACCTGGCCCGGATCCTGGCGGATCGATTTCTTCAGATCCTTGAGGATCATCTGACGACGGTGATCGATCTCCCGATCCCCCTTGATCACCTGGCGAGCCATCCCCGTATCGCCCCGCGTCAGGGCGTCGAGCGCATCGCGGACTTGCCCCAGCGCTTCGACCCCGAGAAACTCCATTTGAGGAGGCAGCGGCACCGGCTCGTCGCGACGGGCCAGCTTGCGGGCTCGCTTGGCAATGTGAGCCGCCAGGTCCCCCATCCGCTCCAGTTCGTAGCTGATCTTCAGGGCTGAGGTTACGAGCCGAAGGTCTGAGGCGACCGGTTGGTGCAGCGCCAGAATCCGCAGGCAATCCTGCTCGATCCGGACCTGCCAGTGATCAATCGTCGGCTCGTCGGCCTTGACCTCGTTCGCCAGCTCCACCTTCCCGGCGCAGAGGGCCTGCACGCTCGACCGCAACGAGGTTTCCACCACCGCGGCAAGCTTCAAGACCTCGCCCCAGAGCACTTCCAGATCGCGCACCAGGTGACGATTCAAGTACGAACGCGGTCGATCAACTCCGGTTCCCGTTCCGGTTTCCGGTTCCATCATCATGGGTGCGACTCATCTGCGCTGGCGTTCGGACCTTGCTTGGAAGACCGGCTTCACCGCGTGAGGTGTGAGACGTGATGGGATGCACCTCCCGTGCCGATCATTACTCTACGGAAGCCCCAGAAATTCATCAATGCAGATCGGTCTGGTTTGGCGAAATCCCTCGGTGTGCTCACACGGCCTTCATCAAGACATCACGAGAGGACGCGAGAAAAGAGCATTCCGGCCTGGGACATCTGAGAAAACGATAGGTGGCATTGTACACGAACGTCTCGATTTCTTCAAACGATTCAAGGTCTTCCGGCAAAAGAGCTCGCCTCGGTCCCTTGTGCCTCAGCAGGAAACCGGGGGAATGCCCAGCGATCGATTCAAAGCGACCCAGGTCCCCCGCCCGATCGCTCGATCGCCGCGCACGACAGAGCCCGGAGACGCGCGAAGGTCATCGCCGAATCTCCGGGCCCTGTCAATCGTGACGTCGCAATTGCCCCTCAGGTCGCCCTGAGCGATCAATACCGCTTGCCTTGCAGCGGCGGGCCGACACCATGCAACGGGACGTAAATCAGATCGGGCGGCACCAGATCGCCAGGCCGATAGTATCCGAGGTCATACTCGGCCTCGCTCGGCGTGTCCATAAGTGCCTTGTAAGGCCAGGTGACAATCTGAGCGGCCATCAGCCCGGCTGAGAAAAACGGCTGGGCGAGCTGGTTCCGCTGCTGGCTCTGCTTCGGGTCGTCGAGCGGGTAGGACAGGAAGCGGCCGACCGGACCAAGCTTCTGCTCGACACTCTGCCCGTAACGCTCCAGCACCGGGTCCTGGAAGTAGAGCGGCAGGTGACAGGTGGCCGCGGCCGACCAGTACTTTCGACTCGGCGCGAATCGTCGAGGAGGCATCTCCACGAAGTCCTCGGCCACCGGAATCGACTGAATCGGCCGAATTTCCGAAGGGCTCGGCGGTCGAGGGAGCTCGATGGCGAGGCTCGACAGTTCGTCTTCCTCATACATCGGCATCAAGGGATCGTCCGGCAGCGGAGCCGGGTCGAACCCTTGACGCTCGGCCTCCTCCTGACGACGGACGATTCTCATGACCTCCTCCCGTTGCTCGGGAGAGAGCAGATCACGCGGCGGCGGGCTGTTCCGGCGACCCAGGCCGTTCAGCTCCATCGCTCCCCTCGACTCGCGGCCCGATTCCCGAGCCGACAGGGTGGTCGGCCTCGGCGAGGGCGTCCGGGACGGACTGGGAGCCGCCATTGCGGGCCCTTCCTGCGCGGGAATCGCACTCGGAACGTCACGCGAGGGAGCCGCCCCACGCTGGCCCAGCTCCATCAGCTCCTCAGCCGAGGGAGGCAGGGCAGGCAATTCGTCGGGAGGGCTCGGCGGGGTCGAGGCCATCGGAAGGGGATCAGGGGGAGCCGCTCCCAGAATCGCCGTCGGCGACTCGATCGTCGGAATCCCCGGCTCCTCGGGCAGTTGCGGCAACCCGAACGGCGCCGCGGCCGCTGCCGCCGGAGGCTCGCTCGGCAGCATGGGCAAATCGCCTGGCATGGCTGCGGCTGTCGGCACGGTGTTCGACACCGCGGGAGCGGGGGCGGCCGAGGCGATCGGCGGCAGTTCGAGCCCTTCCGGACCCGGCAACGACTGGGCGGCCGAGGGCAGCACCCGAGGGTCGATGCTGATCGGTTCGGGGGGGATCGGCGGAGCCAGGTCCGGGGACACCGAAACCTGGGGGGCCGGAGCATTCGGCGCCGGGCTCGGCCGCTCGCCTCCGGTCAAGAGCACGCCGTCGGTCGAGCCGATCGCGCCGGGTTCGGGTCGAGGAGGCTCGGCCAGCGCGATCGCCCCCGGCATGGCTCCCGATCGGCCTCGGCTCGGACTCCGTCGAGCCGTCACCTCGCGCGACGCCTCGGGCGATCGCATCCCCTCGCGGGCATCTTCGATCCCCTGGCGCAGTTCCCGTTGCTCGGCGTCGGGGAGTTCCCCGATCCTCGCCTCCGCCTCCCGGAACAAGGTCAGGGCGCGGAGATACTCGCCGTAGCGAAGATAATCTTGCCCGTTGCGGAGCAGGTGCCGGGGCGACCGGGCCGAGGCCATCGGGTCACTCGATCCAATGGCCGGCGGGGCCTCGGGAGCCGAGGGGCTGACACTCGACCGGACCACCGGCCGATCGCCATCCTGCGCGAAACCGGAGGAGACGCCGGCCGCCACGGCGGCCGTCAGCAGGGCTGTGGTCATGGTTACGACCGGAGAGAGACGACGCACACCGAGCCTCCTTGCTTGCCCTGAGCGGGGGCTTCCCCGCGCCGTGGCCGGGTCGAGTCCGAAGCCATGAGCCCGATCGCTCACGGCTCCACGCGATCCCGATGCTTCCGTAATTCAGACGGTCAACCGACCAAAGTTCCCGAATCCTTCGAGCAACCTGGGCCGATCGTGCCCCATCCTTCCCAATCCATCGGGCCTGGTCGGGGCGAGAGATGTGTTGGTCCTTGGCCTTTCGTTCGGGACGCCGCCCCGACGCTCAGACCGAATTGCGGCTCGACTCCCCCTCAAACGCCGGGCTGGTGTAGTTGGGGGCTTCCTGAGTAATGACCACATCGTGCGGATGACCTTCCGAGACCGAGGCCCCCGTCACCTGGATAAACCGGGTCTTGGTCCGCAGCTCCTCGATCGTCCGGGTCCCGCAGTAGCCCATCCCGGCCCGAAGGCCCCCGATGAGCTGATACACGTAATCGGCCAGCGGCCCCTTGTACGGTACGCGGCCCTCGACTCCCTCCGGCACGTACTTCTGCGAGGCCGACGGCTTCCCGTCCGGCCCCTTCTGAACATCCTGCCGATAGCGGTCGGCCGACCCCTTCGACATCGCACCGATCGACCCCATCCCCCGGTATCGCTTAAAGCTCCGACCCCGGTAGATGATCGTCTCTCCCGGGCTTTCCGCCAGCCCCGCGAACAGGCCGCCAATCATCACGCAATGCGCCCCGGCGGCCAGCGCCTTGGCAATGTCTCCCGAGTAGCGAATGCCCCCATCGGCGATGATCGGCACCCTTCCGTCGGCCGCCTTGGCGCAGTGGTACACGGCCGTAATTTGAGGCACGCCCACGCCGCTGACGACCCGCGTCGTGCAGATCGACCCCGGCCCAATCCCCACCTTCACCGCGTCGGCCCCGGCGTCGATCAAGGCCCGGGTCCCCTCGGCGGTCGCCACGTTCCCGGCCACCACCTCAATCTTGAAGTCGCGCTTCACCTGCCGAACCGTCTCGATCACGTTCTTGCTGTGCCCGTGCGCCGAGTCGACCACGATCAGGTCCACGTCCGCCTCGATCAACGACGCCACCCGCTCGAAGTCGTACACGCCCACCGCCGCGCCCACCCGCAACCGCCCGCGAGAATCCTTGCAGGCCAGCGGGTACTTGTGCAGCTTGTCGATGTCCTTGATCGTAATGAGCCCTTTGAGCGTCGCGTTCTCGTCGACCAGCAACAGCTTCTCGACCTTGTTCTTGGTCAAGATCCGGTCGGCTTCGTCCAGGCTCGTATTCTCGGGGGCCGTCACGAGGTTGGTCTTGGTCATGACCTCCTCGACCGGCAGGTCGTCTCGCTCCAGGAACCGCAGGTCGCGCCGGGTGAGAATCCCCCGCAGCTTCCTCCCCTCGACGACGATCGGCACGCCCGAGATGTTGTGATCGCTCATCAACTCCCGCGCCTGGGCCACGGTGGCCGTCGGCGGCAGGGTGACGGGATCGACAATAATGCCGTTCTCCGACCGCTTCACCTTGTCGACCTCGATCGTCTGATCCTCGATCGACAGGTTCTTGTGAATGATCCCGAGCCCCCCCTCCTGCGCCAGCGCAATGGCCAACTCGGCCTCCGTCACCGTGTCCATCGGGGCCGAGAGGATCGGGATGTTCAGGTCGATCGAGGCGGTCAGCCGGGTCCTCGTCTCGACCTCCCTCGGGAGCAGTTCCGACAGCGCCGGCTCCAGCAGCACGTCGTCAAAGGTCATCCCTTGGTAGGCGATGCGGTCTTGCATAATCGGGAAATGCCTCCGAACCGACTCCCCGAGCGTGCCGAGCGAGCGGTCAATCCTTCGGTGCCTTTCCCATCATATTAGAACGGTCTGGCCTCCGTCCGGCAACGCCAACCGTCCAGAGCCCTCGCCGGGAATTGCCATCCCACACAATCCCCTGTCCTTCTCATCGGCCCGTCCCCGATCCGCCTTCACCTTTTTGCTCGATTCTGTCGATCGGCGCGGTTGTGCCGCCGTTCCCTCGGGTGGTCCTGGTGCAGTCACCAGTGCCACCTGGCTGCAAATTCGGTTCTTGACACCTTATTTCCTGCGTTCGGTCGTTGTTTAAATCAGATGGTTCGGGAAATCCCGGGGTCGTTCGCAGGCGACTTGCTCCATGACCTGTTGCAACTGACGTTTCAGCATGTAGATGCAGTGACCGCCGCCGCGTTCGCCGAGGGCGGCCACGCCGTACATGAAGGTTCGACCGAGAAACGTGAAATGGGCACCCGCAGCCAAAGCGGTGGCCACATCCGCGCCGGTCCGGATCCCCGAGTCCATCATGATCGCCATCTTCTCCCCGAAGGTTTTCACCAGTTCCGGAAGCGCTTCCACCGTGGCCTGGCCGGCGTCTAGCTGACGTCCTCCGTGGTTGGACACGATGATCCCGTCGGCACCGAGGGCCAGGGCCTTCTCGGCATCTTCAAGAGTCACCACCCCTTTGACCACCAGGCGGCCCTTCCACTTGTCCCGGAGCGATTTGACGCGGTCCTCGGAGAGACGCCCGCTGAAGGTTTTGTTCATGAACTGACCGAGGTGTTTCATGCCGCGCCCCGGGGGAATGTAGGGTTTGAGGGTCTGAAATTCGGGGGCGCCGGCACGGAGCTGGGAAAAGGCCCAATGGGGATGGGCGATCATTTGCAGCACGTTGCGAAGGGTCATGCGAGGCGGGATCGAGAGCCCGTTGCGGATCTCCTTGGGACGGTACCCGAAGGTGGGGGTGTCGGCCAGAATCAGCAGGGTTTGGCAACCGGCGGCTTCGGCGCGGTCGAGAATTTTGTCCCGGATCTCCTGCTCGGCCGGGTGATAGAGCTGAAACCAGAAGCGCCCCTCGGTCAATTCCGCCACCGTCTCGATGCTGGCCGTGGCGACGGTGCTCAGGCAAAAGAGGATGTTGTTCTCATGCGCTGCCCTGGCGAGGATTTCCGTCGCTCGGGGCCACATCAGTCCTTGCAGGCCGATGGGGGCAATCCCGAACGGCGCGGCGTAGGTCTGCCCGAACAGCTCCGTCCTCAGGTCGCTGCCCGGATAGTCTCGCAGATAATAAGGACGCAACAGCAGCTCTCTGAGTTTGGCGGTATTGCGTTCAAGGTTGATCTCGGAGTGACATCCGCCTTCCAGATAATCCAAGGCAAACCCCGGAATCCGCCGCCGGGCCCTGCGGCGGAGAAACTCGACAGAGGGGACCTCGGATGAGAAATCGTTATCAGCGGACATGGAGGAGGACTCCTGCAGAGGGTCCATTCGGACATTGCGTCGGGTGGCACTGGTGACTTCACCAGTGTACACCAATTGCCGGCGTTTCCAGACTCGGCGTCCTCCTGAAGGGACGGCCATCACGCGCCGCCTCGGGAGGTCAATCGCGGCGATCGTGGTTCCGTCGTCGGGCGATGCGGAGGATGATCCTCCTGTTCAGGGAGCCCGAACACGGGTGCGGACCCCTGTGCCACCCAGCCGTCCATCACTGATCCGACTTGTGCCTCCCGACCTGCCAGTTCGTCGTGAAACGCTCTGTGAACCCCTCATGTTGCGAGGCCTCGCCCTCGAGCTCCCCGTATCCGTGCAGGGAGTGAACGCCGTCACCCGACTGCACTTCCTCCGATACCCAGTTACCTGCGCTGAAGGAAACGCCCGTCCCAGCCCAGGTCACGTCTTCTTCGCGCGTCCAGATCGACCCGTCTTTTCTGACAGATCGTTCGCTGAGCTTGCCCTTCCAGTCAAAGAGCACAGACATGACGCCCACGCTCGCGGTCTGCGCCTTTCCCGTCTCGGGATCGATTTCGATGACGAGGTCGAAATCGGCATCCGGTTCCTTGCGCACGTTCACGCCCCGAAGCGTCATCTTGCTCGTGCTGCTCTCTCCCTCAAAGGCGTGACGGGAGAAGCGACTCTCGCGTGCCCGAAACGAAGAGATTGTCCATGACTTCAGCGAGTAGTACTCGGTGAGTTGCGCGGGGACGTCCGGTGAGTCAGCCCTGCTGTAAAGGGCGTCCTCGTATTCAAAGGTCGCGTCAATCGTCGCCTCGATTTCGACCTTCCGCCAGGAGGAGTTTTGTTCGTCTTCGCTGAAATGGGCAAGTGTATGCGTATTGGTGATTCTGGCTCGTGCGTCTCCCTGTTGGCAGTCGCCCACGCCGATCTCCACCTTGAGAACGGGAATCGAGACGCCCCCTCCGGAAACCGATGGGAGCTCCGACGAGGCGATGACCAGAGCGATGTCGTGGAAGTCCTCTTCGTTGAGGCAGAACGTGCGCTCTTCCCGGCCGGACCAGTCCTCCTCACGGCCCTCTCCGTCGGGATCGATGATCGCCTGCACGGTCAATTTGTCATTGGCCGCGAAATCAGTAAGGTCGAAACGAATACTGGGCGTAATGTCCGGATGCTCGACTTTGTTCTCATAGCGATAGAAGACGGCCGACAGTGGGGGGAGCCAGATCGGCTCGGTCGGCGGTTTGTCGGCATCGAGTTCTCGATGCCGTTCCTTGTGAAACGTGTAGATCTTGTACGATCCTTTGCTGTCGACATAAGATCCTTTGTGAGGTCCGATGTCAGAGTTGCGCAGGCAGTAATCCTTGAAGCACTCGTCAAAACCCATTTCGCCGCTCGACCCCCGCCGCGCTTCATTCTCAATGGCCGTCAGCGCATCGAGATGTCGGCAGGCCTGCCAGATATTGCCAATGATCTGGTTCCCGAATTTGTGGCTGAGATAGGTAGGAAATAAAAACACATCTCCTTCGGGCCAGGTCCGCTCCGCCGTCAGCATCCATTGCGATGCGTCGCGAAAGTCAAAGTGCTTCATGATGTACCGACGCTCACCCGGCTCCAGATCGTCCTTGATGAAGTCGGTCGCCCAGATAGCAGTCGATTCCTTCCACCATTTTTGCTCGTCGGGGTCGATGGCATTCTGAAAGGCGTGGAACAACTCGTGCGCCAACTTCTCAATCATCTCGTCGCCGACCAGGTGACTGCCAATCTCGATCCACGAAAACCCTTCGCCCGATGCCAGCTCTCGATAATGGCACGCGCCTCCTCCAACTCGGTGAACGTAGATGTCGAGTCGTGCATCACCCCCATTCTCCGGCACATCCTCGATGTCGCTCGGGGGACGAGTGTGCAGCAACTCCTCAAAACGCTTGAACATCGAGTGTTCATGAATGACGTCCATCACCCTCAGCGCATCGTCGGGGCGGTTCACCGACCACACTCGAATGGGGTAGACGTCGCTGTCGCACGAGACCCAGTCGAGTTCAGGATTCTCAACCGTGGGCCGCTCCATCTGGATCGCGTGCGAGATTCTCACCGGAATCAAAAACAGCGCGGCGAGAATCAGCGCCACCCGTCCTGAAGCAGCATGGAGAAGCGTCCGTTTCGTTGCACGGAAGATGGCGATTGGGTGATTCATCGTTGGCCCTCCTCGAAACAGGCCTCGGTGCGGATGCAGCGCACTCAAAGGAAAGGGCCGCAAATCGCGTGCCTCGCAGAGAACGCGACGGGGTGGCCGGGCAGCGCGACGGGTGGCCGGGGGAAAGTGAGGCAGAGCGAAACGTGCCCCGGTGCCGGAGCGAATCCCGGAGCACGCCATCGGCTTTGCACCGGCCACTCGTGGTGGCCATGCCAAATTCCCCATTTCGAGTGACTGCCGCGGCCTCCGTTTTCGATGATGTTGTCATGGAGGATCTGCCGATCTCGTTTCCCCCTTCCCTGAGCGGTCGGCTCGGGACGTCCTCTTTGGCAACCTGAGATCATACTCCCCTGCTCCCGCCATCGCGCACCAAGGGGCGCACCCGAAGCGCACCAGGGGGCACTCGGAAGCGCACCAAGGGGCGCACCCGAAGCGCACCGAACAGCGCACCAACGGGCGCACCGAACAGCGCACCCATCGGCGCACCCGAACAGCTCGTTGAGGGATAACCCCCCTTCGGTCAGCCGGATGGCGAGCCGACCGTTGAGGGGAGTTGGTCGTTCAAAGCTTTGTTGTTGCAAGTGGTTACGTCGTTCGTTCCTCGCGTTGCGAAACGAACCCATCGCCCCCGAGTCCGCCCTGCGAAACGAACCCATGCTCCGAAGTCCCACGCACGAAACGAACCCATTCCCACCAAACGCACCATGACGAAACGAACCCGTTCTCCCCAAACGCGCCGTGACGAAACGAACCCGTTCCTCCCGCATCTCAACCCACCCAACCGTCTCCGTTCCACCGATTCCTCTCAATCCGTGTTCCATCCGTGTTTCATCCGTGGCGTAAAACCTCCCACCCCTGCCCACGAGCCCGACGTAACCCCTTGGCAGCGGGCCGACTCAGCGTTGTGGACGGCAAGGATTTCGGGTACAATGGGTCTTCACTCTTGTTCACCACGCCAGGGCTCCAGATCGCTGGCCCCGGATCGCCCCGACGGGTTGAGGGATCGTACCAACCGTGAGCACCGCATCGCCGACCGAAGGGCACCTGCCGACCCCGCCGCTGAACATCGAGGACGAGCTCAAGGAGAGCTACCTCAACTACGCGATGTCGGTCATCGTCAGCCGGGCCTTGCCCGACGTCCGCGACGGCCTGAAGCCCTCGCAGCGCCGGATCCTGGTGGCGATGCGCGACCTCGGCCTCTCCCCCGGGGGCGGCACGAGCAAGTGCGCGGGCATCGTCGGCGAGACGATGAAGCGCTACCACCCGCACGGCGACAACTCCATCTACCCCACCCTGGCCCGCATGGCCCAGTGGTGGAACATGAGGCACCTCCTTGTCACCGGGCAGGGGAACTTCGGCTCGATCCACGGCCTGCCCCCGGCCGCCATGCGGTACACCGAGGCGAAGCTGAGCCCCGTCGCCGCCGAGATGCTCGAAGACATCCAGCTCGACACGGTCGACTTCCAGCCGAACTACGACGAGAAGTTCTCCGAGCCCCGCGTCCTCCCCTCGAAGTTCCCGAACCTTTTGGTCAACGGCTCGGGCGGCATCGCCGTCGGCATGGCCACGAGCATCCCGCCCCACAACCTGGGCGAGGTCTGCGATGCCCTGGTCGCGATGATCGACGACCCGGAGATCGACCTCGCCGGCTTGATGGAGCACATGCCCGGCCCCGACTTCCCCACCGGCGGCACCATCTGCGGCCGTTGGGGGATCATGGAGGCCTACCGGACCGGCCGAGGGCGCATCACGCTGCGGGCCAAGTACGAAATCGAGGAACTCCGCGACGGCCGAAGCCAGATCATCTTCACCGAGATCCCGTACCAGCTCACCAAGGAAATGCTCCTGAAGAAGCTGGCCGACCTGGTCAACAACGCCCGGATCACCGGCGTCTCCGGCGTCGACGACCACAGCGACCGCAAGCAGCCGGTCCGGGTGGTGGTGACGGTCAAGCGCGGGGAAGACCCGAACGTCGTCCTCAACCAGTTGTTCCGGTATTCGCCGCTCCAGGACACGTTCAGCGTCATCATGCTGGCCCTGGTCGATGGCCGGCCTCGGACCTTGCCCCTGAAGGAGATGCTCCGGCTGTTCCTCGAACACCGGGTCGTCGTCATCCGCCGCCGGACCCAGTACCAGCTCCGCCAGGCCCGGCAGCGGGCGCACGTGGTCGAAGGCTTGCTCATCGCCCTTCATTATATTGACGAGGTGATCCGCGTCATCCGCTCGTCAGCCAACCCGAGCGAGGCGAGAGCCCGCCTGATGGGCCTGGAAGTCTCCGACCAGATTCTCCGCCGGGCCCTCGACAACCCCGACGCCCAGGCCACCGGCCCGCTCACCCGCAACCAGGCCGACGCGATCCTCGCCATGAGGCTCCAGCAGCTCACCGGCCTCGAAGCCGACAAGCTGGCCGACGAGTACCGCAAGCTCCGCGAGGACATCAACCGCTACGAGGCCATTCTCGCCGACGAACGCCTGATCTACGACCTCATCCGCGCCGACCTCCGCGAGCTCAAGCAGAAATACGCCAACGCCCGGCGCTCGGAACTCTCCAGCGAGGAACTCGGGGACTTCGACAAGGAAGCCCTGATCCGCGAAGAGTACATGGTCGTCACCATCACCAACGCCGGCTACATCAAGCGACTGCCGCCCAGCACCTACCGGGCGCAAGGCCGAGGCGGCCGCGGGATCTCGGCCACGAGCACCCGCGAAGGCGACTTCCTCGAACATATGTTCGTTGCCTTGACCCACGACTACATCCTCTTCTTCACCGACCAGGGGAAGGTCTACTGGCTGAAGGTCTACGACGTGCCCGAGGTCAGCCGGACCGCCGCCGGCCGCGCCGTGGTCAACCTCCTGCAGCTTGACGAGGGGGAACGCATCACCGGGTTCTTGCCCGTTCGTGAGTTCGCCGAAGACGAATATCTGATGATGTGCACCCGTCGCGGGACGGTGAAGAAGACCCCCCTGACCGCCTACAAGCGGCCTCTGGGACGCGGCATCATCGCGCTGGGCCTCGACGAGGGGGACGAGCTGATCGCCGTCGGTCGCGTGAAGGCGGGCGATCATGTCTTGATCTCTACGAAGGACGGCATGGCGATCCGCTTCGACGAGTCGGACGCCCGGAGCATGGGCCGCACCGCCCACGGCGTCCGCGGCATCAAGCTCGAAGGAGACGACGAGGTCGTCAGCATGATCGTCGCCAACGGCCAGGACGACCCGGCCAGCCTCTTGACCGTCTGCAACAACGGCTACGGCAAGCGGACCGCGTTGACCGAGTACCGCTCTCAGAATCGCGGTGGCAAGGGACTCATTGATATCAAGACCACCGAGCGCAACGGCCCGGTCGTCGCCATCGCCAAGGTCGTCGATGACGACGAGGTGATGATGACCACCGTCGGCGGCAACATCATCCGCACGAGGGTCGCCGACATCAGCACGATCGGCCGCAACACCCAGGGGGTCCGCCTGATCCGGATCGAGGACGGAGACTCGGTCGGCTCACTGGCCAAGCTGCCCGAGGAGGAGCTGAACGGCTCCAACGGAGACGAGACCCTTGATGAGTCCGACGGTGCCGAGGCCACCCTCGGCGACGAACCGTCTCCCCCCGCCCCTCGCGAAGACCATATTCTCAACGACGGCGTCGGCCCGGCCGAGGCGAGCGATCATATCGACGACCTCGACGCCGATGGCGAGCCCGACCGGGAGTGAGCGATTGAGCCCCAACCCTCCCCTCCCCTCCCCTCCCCGCCCCGATCCGAGGGGATCGGGGCTTGATCCGGTCAGGCCAGGCCCGGCCAGGCCCGGCTCAGCGCCGCCCCCCTCGGGTGGACCGGGAGGTGGGCGGGGGCTTGAGCGCTTCCTGAAGGCATCGGGAGCCGTCGAGCAGCCACTCGCCGTTCTCTCGGGTCCAGTAAAGACTCAGGCTCAGCGCGTTCTTCGGCCCGTCGTCGGACGCGGCACCGCCGCTGGTCGGATCGGGTCGGACAACGGCCAGGGTGCCGAAGCTCCAGGCCTCGCTTGACCCCTCGTTCATGATGGCTCCGTCGGTCGCCACATCGCCCCGACTGCGGCGGGCACCCTCGTAGTTGAGCTTCGGCCGCATGGTTTCGTGCCATTTGGCCAGATCGTCCCCCGTGCCGGGCTTGGCCAGCGCCTGGAGTTCCGCCAGCTTGTTGTCGACGAACAGATCGGCCACCAGCGCCGACCGGCCCTTTACGTCGGTCGGCGTGCCGAGCGAGCCCAGCACGCTCGACGCCCCGTATCCAACGGCCGCGACGACCACCAGGGCCAAGACCCCAATGCGGACCGGCTTGGGGATGTCTTGGATCATCCGGCGCACGTCGAAGTCGAAGTCGATGGCGGGCCCGGACTCCGCCTTCTTCCGACGCCGGCCCTTCTTCGGGTCATTCGGATCGCCGAGGACGATCGACCCCGTCTCATCCATGTAGAACATGGTGCCGCACTTACGGCACTTCAGCCGGCTGTTGAGCCGGTCGAGCGGGACTTCGCCCTGGCTCCCGCAGTTCGGGCAACTCATCGGGATCATGGGGACCGCCCTTCGCTTCTCGGAAAGACTCCAATGCCATGCAATCACGCGGGAAGACGACCAACGTCCCTCGCGGTTTCCGACCGATTCCGTTCGACCCGACATGAGGGGTGGCGTGGTCGTGACTGTGCATCCGAGGGTCTCGGAAGACCATGCCACCGGGAGATCTTTACTGGCAGACCCCGCCAGGCTCATCTCATTGTATCGGTTCGATCGGCTCCGGGAAATCGCCCCGATCTGGGGAACTCGACTTCCCGAACTCGGGCACACCCCTGGATGGCTCGGCCGCTCCGCCTGGTGGCCTCGGAACGAGCCCGCGTCCACCCCTCGCCGGTCTTCGAAGGATGGGTGCGAAGGGCGAGGCCCCACCGGCCCGATCGCTCGCGGCCCGGCTTGATATTCGGCCCACAGACGCGGGGGAATCGGGGGCAATCGGCGTGCTTGGCTTGTTCGGTGGGGCGAGGGTGATTACCCTTTGGCAACGGCTTGTTGGGAGCAAGGTGGATCGAAGGGAGTCGAGGGGAGAAGCCGCCATGCGAGCGCTGATTTCCGGCATCACCGGCTTTGTCGGCGGCCATCTGGCTGAGCATTTGCTTGAGCAAGGGGACGTGGTGGTCGGGCTTTCCGCCTCGGGCCGATGGCCGGACGCAACCGCCCATCTGGCCGAGGCGGTCCGGCTTGAAACGTTCGACCTGCTGGCCGATTCGGTCGGGTCGCTCGCCCGGATGCTCTCTCGAAAACGCCCGGAGGCGATCTACCACCTGGCCGCGCAGGCCAATCCGCACGCCAGCTTCGACGACCCGAGGGCGACCTGGGACCTGAACCTTGGCGGGACGCTGACCTTGCTCGAAGCGATCCGAACCGCCGAGCTGGACGCGAAGCCCCGGGTCGTGCTGGTCGGATCGGGCGTCTCCTACGGCAACCCGAGCCCCGAGGACCTGCCCGTCAGCGAGCGCTGCCCCCTACGGCCGAACAACCCGTATGCCGCGAGCAAGGCCGCGGCCGACCTGCTCGGCATCCAGCACTGGCTGGCACACGGCACGCCGGTGGTGATCGCCCGGCCGTTCAACCACGCCGGGCCGAGGCAGGAAGACCGCTACGTCCTGAGCAGCTTCGCCCGCCAGGTGGCCGAGGTCGAGCGGGGCGACCGTCCCCGGATCGAGGTCGGCAACCTGCAGGTCGTCCGCGACTTCACCGACGTCCGCGACATCGTCCGCGCCTATCGCCTGCTGGCCGAGTCAGGCCGACCGGGCGAGGCGTACAACATCGGCACCGGCCGCAACGAGTCGCTTGCCAGCTTGCTCGACATCCTGCGAGGGCTGGCCGCTCGTCCGGTCGAGGTGGTGGTTGATCCGTCCCGAGTCCGGCCGGTCGATCAGCCCTTGCTGCTGGCCGACGCCTCGAAGCTCCGCGCCGATACCGGCTGGGAACCGCGCTGGACCAGTGAGCAGACGCTCGCCGATATGCTCAACTTCTGGCGAGCCCACCTCCCAGCCGCGGCCTGACGCCTGGTACAATCGGTCCTTGCGTCTGCCGTCTGTCTCCTCACGAACCGATCAAAAAAAGGTTGCAAGAATCGCTTGGGTCGAGCGAATAAGCATTCCTGGACATCAACGATCGCACCGCTGAGTGGCGGTGGTGGCTCGATCCGGAGGCAAGTCAATGACGATGAAGGATGACCTGTCTGCAGATGATGATGTGATGGGTCAGAAGCCGGGAGCCCTGGGCATGGGCCGGGCTCGGTCGTTTCCGCTCGGGCTCGCGCTGGGCCTGGTGATCGGCGGGATTTGCACCTCGATCGTCCTTCGGGACTCGGAGGAATCAGCCGCCATTGTGGTTGCTCCCGTCGAGCGTCCGAACTCTCCCGTGAACCGCGTGACGTACGTAAAGATCACGCCGGGGATGTCTTCCTGGGAGGTCGAGGACATGCTCGGCTCGGGTGAGGTGATCGCGGAACAGGGAATCATCGTCGATGAGAAGGGCCAGTACCGGAAGTGGGAGAACCTTGGCCGGCGCGTGTCCAACTCCTCGGGAACCATGTCTGATCACGACGGCCAGCCAAGGGAAGACGTGCGCAGGACTGTCCGCTGGTCAAACGGCAAGCGGATGATCACGGTGGTCTTCCAGAACGATACGGTCGTGGAGAAAATGGAGGAGAATCTCTACTGATCCGCGTTTTGCGTCGCCGTTGCTCGGTCGAGGAGGCGGTCGCGTCCGGGCCCCTGGGCCAGTTTCGTTCTGTTGCGAACTGGGGATCACTCCCCGGCCGAGTCTGCTCATGATCCTCAATCCGCTCCGACGACAACCGCTTCGCGCTCGACGTTCGGTCGGCCTGGTCGGCCTCTTTTACAGTGGGAAAACGGTCTTGCTGACCTCATTGATTGCGCACCTGCGCAATCATGATCCTGATCGTTTACCTCTGGGTTCTGGACCCGGTGCGCCGGAGATTACCCACCTGGGAGAACTCCCCCCGAGTCTTTGCTCCGAGCGTTTCGATGTCGACGACCACTACAACCGCCTGATCGAGTCCGACTGGCCCGCCAAGACTGACCGCCTGAACGAGTACCGGGCCGAGCTGGTCGTCGGGAAAGGAAGCTGGTGGACGACCGACCTGTCGCTCGTCGACCTGCCGGGGGAACGGCTGGCGGACATGGTGATCGCCTCGCACCCAACGTTCGACGGCTGGAGCGACGCCGTGCTGGGTGTCCTGCGGAACGAGGCCGAGTTCGCCCGCATTGCCCGACCGTACCTGGAGACGGCGTCGCGAGCCGGCGCGACCGAGGCCGAAATCCTGGCCGCTTACCGCACCGTGCTGGCCACCTTGCACACGCGGTTCATGCCGTTCATCTCACCGTCGAGCTTCGTGCTTGACCCCGAAGGAGTGTCGCTCGACGCGAGGCTCGGCACCGATCGCCCGGCGACCGAGGCCGATCGGATCGCGTTGAAGGCTGAGCGAGGGGTCTGTGGCCTGGCACGCTCGGAGCAGTTCGCTCCCCTGCCCCCGGCAGTTCGGGAGCGATCCCCCGCGCTGGCGTCGACCTTCGCCGGGCGTTACACCCGCTACCGAGAGGCGGTCGTCTTGCCCTTCGCCCGAGCGCTTGGCCGATGCGATGACCTGGTGGTGCTGGTGGATGTGACCGTCTTGCTCGAAGGTGGGCACGGGATGGTCAACGCCTACCGGGCGTTTCTGGAACAGGTGTTCGCCTCGGTCGATCCGGGGTTCACGCCCGCGAAACAGGTGGTGGACTGGGGGCTCTGGACCCTCTCGTTGTTTCAGGCAAAATATGCTCATGTACGTCGAGTCGTGTTCGTCGCCACCAAGGCCGATCGCGTGGTCCGGGACGACCGCGACCGCCTGCTCGACCTGTTGACGCAACTGACCCGGCCGATCATCCGGCCGCACCAGGCGAGGAAGCATCTGACGGTCGAGCATGTGATTGTTTCCGCCGTTCACTCGACCTGGACCGAATCGGGCGACCCGGCCGACACGCTCCGCTACAACACGCCGAAGGGGGAGGTCCGGACCACCGTATCGCGGCTGCCCGAGCAGTGGCCCGACCAGTTCGAGGCGGGCCGTTTTCGTTTCCCTCGGCCCGAGCCTGCCTTGCCTCGGGCCCGCGTGCGGGTGCCGCCTCATATCAATCTTGATCGGTTGACGCGATTTTTGCTTGATTTGAAATAATCATTCGTCACTGAGAACACCGATTGAGAATGTCCCTTCTCTTGAGAAGGAGCTTGTCATGAGTCGTTCCTCGGGCTATGGCCCATCCTCCGGAATTCCCGGCGGCGAGGGGGGGGAGCACGAATCTGGTCCCGCCCCCGAGACGCGGTCGGAGCCGATGTCGAGTCCGACTTCCGAGCCAGAATCCGCCACCGAGCGGCATTCGCGACCGATCGACTCCGGCATTCCCGTCCCCGTGCTCGATGAGTCGATGGTCGGCCCGACTCGCATGTTCGTCGAGGACTTGCCGCCGATCGACGACGACGAACCGATCGTTGAGGAACGTGATCGCCCCTGGTTGGATCGCGGGACCGGGGTCTTGCTCGTTGTGATGGCGACGACGGTCCTCTTGCTGGTCGTGGCCTCGCAGGCGGCGAGTTTCCTGGCGGCCTTGGCGGTCTGGCCGCCGGTGGTGCAGGCGATCGGCTACGGGGTGGCGGCGGTGCTGGGGGGAATGTTCGCGATTGCGATGATCGGGCTCGTGTGGAAATATGTCACGCTGCCGATCTCGCCGGGCGTCCGGGTTGATCGGGCCGATTCGCTGAGTCATCGCCGGTCGCTCCAGATCCAGGGGCGGCGCAACCGGGCAATCGCCAAGCGCCAGCTCCTCGAATTCCTGAAACGCTATCCGACCGATCCGCGGCACGGACGCTTCTTGAAGTCGATCGCCGGTCCCGAGATCGCCCAGCGTCTGCTCATCCAGCGCAACCGGCTCCTGTCGCACGATGCGGCGACCGATGACGACTGGGTCCGCGAGTTCGAGGCGCGTTTCCTCGAACCGCTGGACGAGGCGGCTCGATCGCTCGTCAAGCGTCATGCCGTGGCCGTCGGCGTGAAGACGGCAATCGTGCCGAGTGGGTTCCTCGATGGGTTGATCGTGGTCGCCAACGCCTATCAACTGATCGGCAGCCTTTGCCGATTGTACTGCCTGCGAGCCGACACCTGGTCAACGGTCAAGATCACCGCACATGTTTTTGGCAACACGTTTGTCGCCGCCCGCCTGGAGGAGTTCACCGACCAGGCCGCCGACGCCTCGTTCGACCAGATGCACGACCTGATCCATAGCCAACTCGCCCGGGGGGTGCTCTCTCGCCTTTCCTCCGGCGTGACTCAGGGGACGGTCAACGGCCTGCTCCTGCGCCGGTTCGGCCGTTATGCGATCCGAGCCTTGCGGCCGATCCGGGGGTGAGCAGCGCGGCGAGATTCCCCGCGTTTGGCCGCGGTCAAGTCATTCTGATCCAATGAATCAGCGGTCGAATCCGGTTTATTCGACGAGGGGAGACGGATGGCACACTTGACAACGATTTCGGGGACGTATCGCGACGGTGTGATCGAGCTGTCGGAACGTCCGGCGGGAGTCGCGCCGGGGGCTCGGGTGCTGGTAATGTTCCTGGACGATGCCTCGATCACCCCCGAGGAACGCGAGGCCCTGCGTCAGGAAGCCTTTGCCGACATGCGGCGGGGGATCGATCTCGGGGGGCCTCCCTACCCGACCCGGGAGGAGCTGAAGAAGTGGACCCGATGATCCTGCGCCGGTGATGGTTGATACCAATGTGGTGGTCTACGCGTATGATCCGAGTGACCTCGCGAAGCACAAACAGGCTATAGAACTTCTCGCGGCACTTTCGGAGCAAGGACGACTTGTGATGAGCGTCCAGGTGTTCAACGAGTTTAGTAATGTCTTGATGAGCCGATGCCGGGAGCAGCCGCTGGCCTCGCCTGAAGTCACAATCATCCTACGACGGTTGCTGATGATTGGAAAGGTCTTGCCCTTGACCGCATCCATGACGCTTCGTGCCCTCGACGCCATCCCCCGGCATGGCTTCTCGTTCTGGGATGCGCTGGTCTGGGCTGCCGCCAGGGAGCATGGGGCGACGACCCTGTACACCGAGGACTTCCAGCACGGCCGAGAGATCGAAGGGGTTCGCATTGTGAACCCCTTCGAGGCGGCCCCGGCCTGAGGTGGGAGCGTGTTGGGTCAGGGGGTCGGCTTGGTCGCGTCTCCGGCCTCGGGGGGAGGGGAAGCGCCTTCGTCGTTGAGCAGGTCGTTCAGGAGATCCTGGGAATCGACGGTCGTCCATGTGCCTCTGTCGCTGCGGAAGGTGTGGATGCGGCTGCCGTCGCGGACGGTGACGGCGCCGGCCTCCAGCACGGGGGAGGCGGAGGTCGGGTCAGAGAGTTCCAGGCTCGCCCAGCGATTGGATTGCATGCTGAAGGCGTACACGAAGCGGCCGAGGTGATAGACCGCCGTCTCGGGATTGACGATCGGCGAGGCCTTGTCTGAAACGGGCTCGCTCAGGTCGAGGGCATACCACGTGTTGTTGGTGGTATTGAACACTGCGACTCGCCGGATCTCCGGCCCTTCCAGTTGCAGTGCCGTCAGGTAGGCGTTGTTGATCGGGGTGATGCTCAGGGGCAGATCGGCCGAGGCCGGCAGGTCAACCCTCGCGGTCTGGCCCGAATGCGTGTTGCGGACCGCGACCCGATCGCCCGAGGGGGAGATGGCCCAGAGGTATTCGTTGATCTTGATGAGCGCGGGCTCGGTGCTCCGGACGGTCGATCCCGGCCCGGTCGCGGCCGAGGGCGTGTCCGAGGGCGATTTGGGTTCCGCGTCTTCGACGTCGTTTTCCATGTCCTCGTCCTCATGGACGTCGTCCTCGGCGTCCCCGTTTTCGGGGGCATCCGGGAGGAAGGTGATGGACCGGAGCTTGGAGGGGTCGAGGGTCAAGGGGCCGAGGTTGGTGGTCATTTTCAGGGGGCCGTACAGTTGGAGCGAGCCGGCCAGCTCCTCGCCGGAGGCGGCGACAACCGCGCCGGGGACGCTCACGGTCCATCCTCCGTTCGGCATCACGTACATGTTCATAGGAGGGTGCCCCTCCGGAATGTCGAAGCGGACGATTTTGAGCTTCTCCGGGGGGATCTCGTAGCCGCCGAAGTCACTGTCGATGGCGATCGGGCCGAGCCGAAGCGGGCCGGACACGCGCTTGCCGGTCAACGCTTCGACCTCGACCATCCGCTCTGAGAGTTCCGGGGGCTCCTGGCCCATCATCAAGCCGCCCATGCCGCCACCGCCCATGCCGCCGAACTGGCCCGAGGCGGTCCCGGGGATCAGGACCAGGGTGGTCATCGCGTAGGCCAGGGATCGCAATCGGGGTGGAATCATCGGAACATCCTCGACAGAACCGGAGGATCATCGGGAGACGTGATCGGCACGATTGGCCGGAAGGTCATCCTATCGAGGGTGGTTGCTCGGCATCAATCCATTTCTTCCTGATGAAATGATGGAAAATCGAGGCGTTTTCTGTCGGGGGATCGTTCGCGAGAATCGGCGCAATCCGAAGAATCGCTCAATTCGAGCAAGGACTCGGGCCGAAGATCCGAGATGAGCCGGACTCGTTGCCGGGCGCCTGGACTGCGATCGGAGGCCGATTCCGAGCGACAGGATCGGAACAAGGGCGCGGCGGGCAAAGACGGGTCAGGAGGGGCTCGGGGCACGGAAAACGCCGGGAGCGGGGTGCTTCGGATGACTGCGATCGGGTGGAAGCGAAGCGGGGCGGTCGTGGGGCGTCCGGGCAAGGCGGCTCGCAGGAAGAGGGCGCTGACCGGGGCGGTCGAGGCGTTGGAGCCTCGGGTCGTGATGGCCACCTTCATGGTCACCAGCGCCGCCGATACCGGGCCGGGGACGCTTCGGGATGCGATCACGCAGGCGAACCGGGTGCTCCGCGAGGCGCATGTCATCAGCATTGCGCCGGAGGTCTCGGGGCCGATCGTGCTCAACAGCGCCTTGCCGACGCTCGTGGGGGAGGTGGAGCTTTCCGGCCCCGAAGGGACTCAGGTGGCGATCGTTCGGAGCAACGCTCCGGACACTCCGGAGTTCCGGCTCCTGACGGTGGGCAAGTCGGCCAAGGTCACGGTCAATCGCCTGGCGTTTTCGGGCGGTCAGGCCCAGTTCGGCGGCGGCATTCTGAACGATGGGCAACTGCTCTTGATGGACAGCGACGTGTCGGGGAACGTCGCTGGGGCGAAGGGAGGGGGGATCTACAATACGGGGGCCATCACGATCGGCGCGTCGTCGATCCGGGACAACGTGGCCGAAGGGGTGAGGTCGATCGGCTTCGGCCCGGCGGGGATTGGCCGGGGCGGAGCGATCTTCAACTCGAACAGCCTGACACTTTCTTCCAGCTCCGTGACTGGCAACTCGACCAACCGAGAAGGCGGAGCGATCTGGAATTCCGGCTGGACGAGCATCAACACGAGCCTGTTCGCAGGGAACTCGGCCGAGGCGTTTGTGGCGGCTCCCGGCCGGGTGCCGATCGGCCGGGGCGGGGCGGTGTACAACACCTCGGTGCTTCATGTGAACGGCAGCACCCTGACCGACAATCTCGCCAACCAGCAAGGGGGAGCCGTGTACAGCAACGTCACGCGCCCCCGAATCGAACCGTCGTCGATCACCTCGTCGATCGTGGCCGACAACGTTGTTGACGATGTGTTCGTGCGGTTCGGGCCGTTTGAATTTCGGGGACCGAACCTCGTGGGGAAGGTCTCAGGGAGGACGACCGGCACGATCTCGATGCCCGGGGTCGATCCGATGCTCGCTCCGCTTGGTCTCTATGGCGGGTCGCTGCTGGCCCGACCCCCGTTGCCAGGGAGCCCGGCCATCGGGGCGGGATTGTTCAACCCCGCGTTCCAGACCGACATGCGAGGGGCCGCCCGGTCCGACGGGGCGACCGATCTGGGGGCGCTCCAGGCCCTGCCGTTTTCGCTCCTCGTCGAGTCGGGGAGCGGCCAGGAGGCGATGGCCGGCGAGCCGTTCGCCGCGCCGATCGTCGTGCGGCTCGTGGCGGAAGGGGGCGGGGGAGCGATCGAAGGGGGCCAGGTCGTCTTCACGGCTCCGGCCGAGGGGGCCTCGGCCGTGCTGGTCGGCAACCCGGCGCGGGTCAACGCGGAGGGGATCGCCGAGATCCGGGCGATTGCCAATGGAATTCCGGGTACCTTCGAGGTGGTTGTCGAATCGGCTGGGGCCGAGGAACCGGTGACCGTCACCCTGACCAATGTCGATCCCGGGCCCGGCCTCGGCGACCCGGCGCCGACCTCGTCGGCCGAGCTACCGATCGTCACCACCGCCCGCCAGGCGGTCGAGGATCTGCGAACGGCTCTGCCGAGGCCGTCTCAGGTGGCTCCGACCGTGCGTGCTCGGGCGGCGGCGCTGGCTCGAGAGCTTCAGCAGTCGTTAAGCTCGGCCGTCGAGCCGGCCCGATCGTTGCATCCGAGCGTGGCTCGGGTGCTCGATCAACTTCGTGATCGGAACGGGTCGAGCAGCAGTCCGGGCACGCCGATCTCGACGACCTGAACGGTGCCGGTCCAGTCGGAGGCCCCCGGCGCGTCGAAGCCGCGCTTGCGGGCGACAAAGCTGGTCGTCACCTGAGCCCGGACGGCAACGCCGAGGGGCTGACCGGTGTCGCAGTCGAGCCCCGAGGGAAGGTCGAGCGCGAGTACCGGTTTTGCCGAGGCGTTGACCGTTTCGATCATGTCGCGGAGCAAGCCCTCGACCGCCCGGGTCAGGCCGGTCCCGAGCAGGCCGTCGACGACCCAGTCGGCCCAGGACAGCTCGGTGGCGAGGTCGTTTGTATCGGTCAAGGTGCGTTGATCGAACCCGGCGCGGTGGAGGATGGCGTGCTGGGCGGCGGGGTCGCCCCGGAGCTGGTCGGCGGAGACGGTCCATCGGACGCGGACGGGCCATCCCCAGGCGTCGAGGTGTCGGGCGACGACCGCGCCGTCTCCGCCGTTGTTGCCTGGTCCGCAGAGGATGAGCACGGGCCTCGGCTCGGGTCCGGCGGCGTCTCGGAGGCAAGCGGCGGCCCCTCGGCCGGCGTTCTCCATCAGGACGAGGGTGGGCAGACCCAGCTCGTCGGCGGCCCGGAGGTCGATGCTGCGAACCTCGTCGCGCGAGAGGGGGCGCAGGGTGGGCATGGCGTCGTCTCCTCGACCGAAAGGGAGCGACCGGGACGAGACGGGACCTTGCGTTGACGGCCCGGCAACCTCGGCCTCTATAATACCGACATGCCCTCCGATCCGACGACCGACAGCTCGTCATCTCGAATGGATCGGGCCGGTGATGCGATCGACGCAGACCCGCAAACGACGATTTGATCCGATCCGCCTGGAGCCCCTGACGACCATGCCCTTATACGAATACCACTGCGAGACCTGTGATCGAGACTTCGAGGCGCTTGTTCGATCGGCGAGCGACTCGCCCAAGTGCCCGTCGTGCGGGAGCGTGGAACTGACGAAGCAGTTCAGCGTGCCGGCCTCGGCCCGGTCGAGCGGCGCGGCCTCCTCGTCCCTTCCGGTCTGCGACGCCCCGATGCCCGCCGGAGGCTGCGGCGCCATGGGCTGCGGCGGCGGCTTCTGCGCGATGGATAACTGATCGAGCAGGCCACCGGCGCTGCCTCGCTGGCCAACCCGCTCGAAAAAAATCAAGACGACAGGTGGCGGTGCGCGCCCTAAGGTTGATTCAAGTCAACGGGGCGCGATGCGGCGTTGCCCGGGTCGATGATGATGCCAATCTCCTCCGGCGATCGAGGCGGGAGGGGCCGGGATCGCCGTCCGTCCGCCCGTTCGAAGCGTTGATCGCTTCGAGAAGGGAAGTCTCATGGCCCTCTGGTTGGGTTGGTTCCTGGACGTCCGATTGCACCTGACCCTGCTTGTGGCGTTCCTGTTCGCGACGCTTCTGAGTGAGCCGTCGAAGCCCTGGCCGGAGCGCCCCTGGAGGGCCGAGCGCCTGGTGCAGCGTCAGCAGGAGTATGAGCGTTCGCTGGCGTTGGCCGCCCCCGGCACCTCGCACGACGAATCGCTCAGGTTGGCGTCGGGCTCAACCGAGGCGCCGTGAGAGCGCCCGGATCGCGCCAGCCGGACCTGTGGAAGGGCCGTGCCGTAACTTGGCGCGAGCGTTCCACTTCCTATTCGCGCCAGGTGGCGCCAGCGCCCCTCGAAGCTGATTGACTTCGGATCGATTGGGGCGCATATCCCCCTAGGTTCGTCGTGCCGTCCTTGAAGATCGGGCAGGCCGATGGGCGATCATTGCCTAGATGATCGTCGTGTCTGGGCCGATCGGTCGTCTCAAGGGCGATTCGGCGCGTGGTGCACTCCGCGGATGAGGGGGGGAGAGGTCGATCATGGTCGATCGGCGGTTCGAGCATGAGCCGGCCTTGCGGGCGGCGGTGGCGGAGCGAGTCGGCGAGTCTCGCTTCGGTCTCTGGTTCGGCGACGAGGTCCGGCTCGGCGTCGAGGGGGACTGCCTGACCGTTGGCGTCCCGAATCGGTTTTTCCGGGACTGGATCCGGGGCAAGTACGCTCGCGAGCTTTCGGCCGTAGGGGAGCAAGTTGCCGGCCGTCGCCTGGATTTAGCCTTCGAAGTGGCCGATGAGCTGGAGCCGGGGGTCGGCGAGGTCGCTCCTGCCCCTCCCGACCGCTCTCAGCCGGATGACCGTCGCCGGGGGCCTTCGGTGCCGTTGCCTTCGTCGACCCCCTCGGCTCCGGTCGATCAGCCCGCGCCGAGGCCCCCGGTCGATCACCCCCGGTCGCGTCGGGCAAGGGCCCTCCGAAGGCTTGATCAGTTCGTGCCCGGACCCGGGAGCCGTCTGGCCCTGGCTGCCTGCATCGAGATGGCGGAGTCGCCGGGCTCGGCGTTCAACCCGCTCGTGATCCACGGTGGGATTGGCCTGGGCAAGACGCACCTCCTTGAGGGAGTGGCCGATTCGATCGCGCGGCGGCACCCCGGCATGAGGGTGGTCCATCAGACGGCCGAGGCGTTCACCAACAGCTTCCTCGAAGCGATGCGAGCCGGAACGCTCAACGCCTTTCGCTCCCGCTACCGCAGTGCCGAGGTGTTGATTCTCGACGATGTGCACTTCTTGACCTCGAAGCGAGCGACGCAGGATGAGTTCCAGCACACTTTTGACGCGCTAGTGTCCTCGGGAGCCTCGGTGGTGCTGGCCAGCGATCAGCATCCGAGGCTCATTCCGAAGCTCTCCGACGAGCTGGCAACTCGGTTGCTCGGCGGCATGGTGGTGAAGCTGGACGCCCCCGATCCAACCACCCGGCGCGCCTTGCTGAACGCAAAGGCCGCCGCGCGGGGCATTGAGCTGCCCGAAGCGGTGGCCTCGTACATCGCCGAGCACCTTCGGACGAGTGTCCGAGAACTGGAAGGGGCCTTGCACAGCGTGCTGGCTCACGCCACCTTGACCGGCAAGCGGCTCGACCTGAACCTGGCGAAATCGGCCCTCCGCGACACGATCCGCCACACGGCGCAGGCGGTCGCTCTGCGCGACATCGAACGGGCCGTGGCCTCGTTGTTCGACCTGCCGCCCGATGCCTTGAAGTCCGACGGCCGATCCCGAGCCGTCACCCATCCCCGCATGCTCGCCATGTACCTGGCCCGCAAGCACACCGGGGCGGCCTACAGTGAGATTGGCCGTTACTTTGGCGGCCGCAATCATTCGACGGTCATCTCGGCCGAGAAAAAGGTCCGCGCCTGGCTTCAGGACGAGCAGCGACAGTCGTTGCTGGCCGGCTTCGAGACGATGGGACAGATCCTTTCAGCCGTCGAGCGAGCGCTGGGGACCTGACGCGGGGCTGAGCCCTCCCCTCGGGGCCGGGTCGAGGGGGGCGGCGAAGGCTTGGGCGATGGTCCAAGCCCTTCATGGATCGCCGTATGGAGATGGATGCAAGTTCGGGCGCCCGCCGTAGTAACGCCAGAAAAAGCGGGGGAAACGCCGGAGACGGCTCGATTGGCGTTGCCCCTGTCCGGTCCTCCAAGTATAGTCCGCCGTCGCCTCACTCGATTGGGTCGGTGTGTTCCGTAATGAGACACTGCCGACAGAGCCGAGTGCGATTTGCTCACGGAGGAGCCGGACTATGGGAGCGTTGGCAGCGGCGCAAATCGGCCGTGAACAGCCGGTTCGCGTGCATCGTCCTGAGGAGCGTGCGTTACTGGACGTTCCTCTCCGAGCGGCGATCGCAGCGAATACCGCCGAGGCAAGCATCCTCTGGACCGAGATCCTGGGCGCGTTCTTTGACCGGCAGGCGGCGGTTCGGCTCGTCCGAGAGACCAATCAACGCGTTCACAACCGCTGGAGGCCGAAGCTTGCGCTGGTCCTCCCTGCGGATTTCTCGGTCGATCGACCCTCGCATCAAGCCGATCTGACCGTGGCGCTCGAAGTGCTGGCGGCAACCGTCACGCAGTACAATCTTGAAGTCATCAGCAACAGTCCCGAGGCGTCTCGCCTGTTCGCCGAGGTTCGACCGTATTCGGCCGAGGCCGTGGCCGGCTCTGTCGGCGCCCTGGTGATCGGCTCCAACGCCCTGAACGACGAGGTCGCGGCCATTCGGCCAAGCCGTCGTGTGGCAGCCGACCCCTGCGCCTTCCGAACTGAGGCCCATCGGATCGTCTTCGAGCAAGGGGGGCTCGATTGGCCCTTCGAACCTGCCGATGATGCCGAGGTGATCGGGGCGATTCCGCCAGACGTTTCCGCGTTCGTGGATGAGAACGACGAGGTCCCGGCCTTCCTCGATGCGCTCCGGAGGCTCGCAACGGCGGGATTGGCGCTGCGGATCACGCTCTCGGCCCGATCGGATCATGCCTTCGCCGAATCCGTTCGAGCCGCCCTGGCTGACGTTCCTCAGATCGAGGTCGGGCCGGCTCCGGTCCGGACCTCGGAGTCCGAGTCCGAGCCCCTCGGTTTTGTCCTGAGCAACGAGCCGATCGCGCTGTTGACCCGGCGCGATTCGAGCCGACCGGCGTTTCTCTTCCACGAAGGGCGGTTTCACTGGGTTGACGCGGAAGGGCTCTCTCGGTCTTCGCTATACCTGCACCGTGGCGAGGAGCAGCACGAGGGGACCCTGCTCGGCACCTGGTTGGAGCCCTGCGCCGACCGGTCGAGAGACCGCACCGGCGTAACAGTGACCCAGACGACTTCCGAACCACTGGTCAGCATCGTCGTTCCGGTCTACGACCGAACGACCGAGCTGATTCGCCTGGCCTCGTCGATCTTCAATCAGTCGTATCCGTGGATCGAGGTGGTTTTTGTCAGCAACGGCAGCCCCCCCGAGACGCTCGAAGCCCTTCGGCTGGCCGAGGGGCACCTGATGAAGCACCGCTTCCGGGTCCGGATCATCGAGATTCCCGAGCCTTGCGGCTCGGCCACGATCCCGAGGGACGTCGGAATCCGCTCGGCCTCGGGGGACCTGATCTGCGTGCTCGACTCGGATGACTGGCTGGAGCCTGGATTCTTCCACTTCCTGACAGTCCCGGGCGGCTCCTGGCGAGACGACACGATCGTGTACCCGAAGAAGGTCTTCCGGGAC
The DNA here is from genome assembly GCF_012958305.1 of Tautonia rosea. Classification (NCBI taxonomy): domain Bacteria; kingdom Pseudomonadati; phylum Planctomycetota; class Planctomycetia; order Isosphaerales; family Isosphaeraceae; genus Tautonia; species Tautonia rosea. Next base: position 78,217 of record NZ_JABBYO010000010.1, read on the forward strand.
TTCGGCCGAACGATGCGAGAGGGATTCCCCTGGAATACCCCGCTCGCCGGACCGGGAACCGTCGAATCGCAGACCCTTCCGGCGACGCTCCGGAAGCTGGGGAACTTCCTCTGCAATTCGGGGGTCTGCTTCTCGAAGGCGCTGTTTCAGCGGGCCGGAGGGATCGATCATCGCCTGCACTACGGCGAGGACCTGTACCTCTGGTGGCGGATGGCCCTGGCCGGGGCTCGGGCCGAAGGGCATGACGGTCTGGTGAACATCGCCCTTCATCCGGGGAACAACGAGCTGGCTGTGGGAGAGGATGGCCGGCTCGGGGAGGCCGTCGAGCTAGCATGCGATCGGGGGCAAAGCCAATGGCTGTGAGACGAATCGGCATCGCCTTGCCGCTGCTCGGGATCTCCGGCGGCATCAATATCGTGCTCAACTGGGGGGTGATCCTGGCCAAGGCCGGGTACGGAATTGACCTGATCTTGCCTCCGACGGAAACCGAGGGGACGATTCCGTTCCTGAGCGAGCAGGATCGTCGGCATTTCCGGATCGTCTCGCTGCCCGAGGCCAGGCGACAGCATTACCACACGGTGATGGCCACCTGGTGGGCCTGCATCCCCTGGATGGCCGACCTCGACGCCGATCACTACGCCTGGTTCATGCAGGCCGTCGAGGGGCAGTTTGCCGAGCCGAACTCGGACGCGCAGCAGAAGTTCGACGAGATTGTCTCCAGCCAGATGAACGTCATCACGACGGCTCACTGGCTGCGGCGGCACATCGAGCGGCACTACTCGGTCGAGCCGAAGCAGACCTTCTGCGTCTTGAGCGGGCTTGACAAGACCCTCTGGCGGCCGATGGCTCGCGTCCCCCTGGGCCGAGGCCGCCGGCCGGTCCGGTTCCTGGTCGAGGGGCCGACGGTCGATCCCCGAAAGAACGTGGCCCAGACGGTTCGGCTGCTGGAAACCCTGAAGGTGCCGTATCGCTGGGTCGGGGCGATCGTCGATCATGCGATCGTCGGCCCGCACTGCCAGGGGGTGGAGGTGCAGGTCCCTTACCACCGGATGCCCGCGATCTACGGCGCGAGCGACGTGCTGGTCAAGGCCTCGAACGCCGAAGGCATGTTCGGCCCTCCGCTGGAGATGTTCGCCACCGGCGGCACGGCCATCTGCTGGGACGTGCAAGGGGCCGAGGAGTACATGGCCGACCGGTACAACTGCCGGCTGACGCCGATGAACTCGTGGAGCCGAATGGCCGAAGCGATCGTCGGGATGGCCGAGAACCCAGAGCAAGTCCGGACCCTTCAGGAAAACGCCCTTGCCACGGCTGAAGCCTGGCCGACCTGGGACGACCAGGCCGATCAGATCCTGAAGACGATCGAGTCGCTGGTCCCGTTCAATCGATCATCGTTGCTTCGCCAGGTGTCTCGGGTCGAGTTCCGCGGCAACACCACGGTGGCCCACTCGACCGATCAGTTGCAGGAACGGCAGCGGTACATCCTCTGGCTTGAATCGGAGATCGCCAAGCGCGATCGGCGGATCGACTTCCTCTGGGCCGAGGCCCACGCTCGAAGGCAGACCATCAACGCCCTACGGACTGAAATGTCCGCCGGGGCCTTCCATCGAGCCATGCGCAAGGTCGGCCGCACCGGAAGGGCGATGGCGCACCTCTCGCGACGCCTGGTTGGTCGGCAGGCTCGGGCCCTGGCCGACTCGACGCTGCGCCGGTCGATCGGGAACGATCGAGCGTCCCTGAACGCTCCCATCGAGCCGCCGCCGCCGCGTGAAGCCTCGGATTCGAGCGTGTCGTCCGTCCTGGCGTCTTCCGGATCGACCGCCGAGGCCCCTCGACGAGACGCTGCCTGAGCGACCGATGATCCGGTTCAGTCCGGAGCGGGAGTGTCGCGCCGAGGTTCGAATCCAGGGCAAGACGCGACCGGCTGCATCGGATACTTGGGATAGTTCGGATCGGTCTTCGAACGTTCGCAGAGAAAAAAACGCGAGCCTTTGCCCGTCACCACGTCTCGCTTCGAGACGCACGATCGGCAGAGGCTCGCGGCCATTTGCGGGGGGCGTTCGTTCATGGGGACGTACGCGATCTGCTCAAGGGGCGGCCTGCCAATCGCACTCGTCCGAACTCGGGCGAGCGAACTCGGCGGTCTCGTGAATTGTACCGTTCCTGAAGAGGGCGTGCGCGTGTCTCCCCTGGGCGGAACGGGCCGCGGTCGGCTATCCTGAATGGTCTCTCCCCTGGCGGGAGCCGGGTCGATCCGGACCATCGGATCGGCGTCGACCCGCTGGCCCATCACGGTCAACCGGCCCGAGACCGGTGGGCCTCTCGCGAGCCTTCTGACCTGCCTCGAAATCCTCCCGCAGTAGCCGACGGCTTCGCTTCGCATTGCTTTGCATCGCCTTGCCCCGAAGGACGGCCCATCATGGACAGCGACGGACAACCAAGCCCCCTGGCCTCGATTCGCAACATCGGCATCGTCGCCCACATCGACGCCGGCAAGACGACGACCACCGAACGCATTCTCTACTACACCGGTGAGATCCACCGGATGGGAGATGTGGACAAGGGGAGCACCACGACCGACTACCTCCAGGAAGAACGCGAGCGCGGCATCACGATCGTCGCCGCCGCCATCTCCTGTAAGTGGAAGGATGCGCAGGGCGATCCGATCACGATCAACATCATCGACACGCCCGGGCACGTCGACTTCACGGCCGAGGTCGAGCGGTCGCTCCGCGTGCTCGACGGCGCCGTGGTCGTCTTCTCGGCGGTCGAGGGGGTCGAGGCGCAGAGCGAGACCGTCTGGCGTCAGGCCGACAAGTACCACGTGCCCCGCCTCTGCTTCATCAACAAGATGGACCGCATCGGGGCCGAGTTCGAACGGGTTTACGACGAGATCCGCGAGCGACTGGCCGGGCACCCGATCCCGGTGATGATCCCGATCGGCTCCGGCCCCGAAGGGAACCCCGACCAGTTTCAGGGGCTCATCGACCTGATCGAGCAGAAGGCCCTTTACTACCAGACCGAAGACCTCGGCTCGACGATCACCGAGAAACCGATTCCCGACGAGCTGCGCGACACGTTCGACCACTGGCGAGAAACGATGCTCGACCAGCTCAGCGAGTTCGACGAGCCGTTCGCCGAGCAATATATGATGTCGCTCGAAGGTGAACCTCTGACCCCCGAGATGATCCGGGCCGGCCTCCGCCGCGCCACCCTGACGGGCAAGGCGCAGCCGGTCCTCTGCGGGTCGAGCTTCAAGTACGTCGGTGTGCAGCGCCTGCTCGACGCGGTCGTTTCGTACCTGCCGAGCCCGTTGGAAGTCCCCCCGGTCAAGGGAGAGCACCCGAAAAGCGGCGACGAGCTTCAGCGTCCTCCCGACCCGAAGGCCCCCTTCTCCGGCCTCGTCTTCAAGATCACGCACGATGCGCACGGCGACCTGTCGTTCGTCCGCGTCTACTCGGGCATCTTGAAGGCCAACACCCGCCCGTTGAACCCGGGCAAGAATAAGAAGGAGAACTGCTCAAGGCTCTACCACATCCGCGCGGATGACCGTGAGCAGATCGACCAGGCCCTGGCCGGCGATATTGTCGGTGTGGTCGGCCTGAAGGATTCGGTCACGGGAGACACGCTCTGCGACCAGGCGCACCCGATCTTGCTGGAGCGGATCGAGTTCCCCGAGACGGTCATCAGCATGGCGATCGAGCCGGTCAGCTCGGCCGATAAGAATAAGCTGGCCGAGGCGCTCGTGGCCCTCGCCCGCGAGGATCCGACGTTCACTTACAAGTTCGACGAGGAGACGGGCGAGACCTTGATCTCTGGCATGGGCGAGTTGCACCTGGAGATCATCAAGAACAAGATGCTCCGCGACCTGAAGCTGAAGGTCCGCATCGGCAAGCCCCGCGTCAGCTACCGAGAGACGATCCAGCACGCCGTCAAGGGAATTCACGGTCAGTGCATCCGCCAAACGGGCGGCTCGGGCCTGTATGCGAAGGTCACGATCGACCTGGAACCGGAAACCCAGGCCAAGGGGGCGCCAGTCGTCCGGTTCGTCAACAAGGCCAAGCCGAACGATGTGCCCACCGAGTTCGTCCGCGCCGTCGAGTCCGCCATCCGAGAGGATGCCAAGTCGGGCGGGATCACCGGCTATCCGCTCGTCGACCTGAAAGTCACCCTCACCGACGGCGACACGCACGAGGTCGATAGCAACGAACTCGCCTTCGGCTTCGCCGCCACCGACGCCCTGAGCAAGGCGCTCGAAAAGGCCGGGGCCGTCCTGCTCGAACCGATCATGAAGGTCGAGGTCGTCACCCCCGAGGACTTCCTTGGCAACGTGACCGGCGACCTCTCCAGCCGCCGCGCGTTGATCGACAAGACCTATCAGCGAGGCAAGCTCTGGGTCGTCGAGGCCCGCGCCCCGCTCGAACAGATGTTCGGCTATTCGACCGACGTCCGCAGCCTCAGCCAGGGCCGCGCCAGCTACAGCATGGAACCCTTCGACTACGCCCCCGCCCCCGAGGCGATGCTCCGCAAGCTCTCCGGTATGGACGACGAGGACTGATCGCTGAGCGCCGCCCACCTTTGACGGTGTCTCCCCTTGCCCGCCCGCCTTTTCGAGGAGGACGATCGACGATGGCCACCGCGACCCGCCCCGACGCCGCAACGGTTGATGCCGAGGTTCTTCGCCTGGAGCACCTCACCACCGAAGCCGACGATCCGATCGTTCCTCCTCCGGGTGATGACGTTTTCTACGAAGTCGTGGACGGCGAGGTCATCGAGATTCCGCCCATGGGAACATTTGAAGCCGATATTGCGAACCTGATCGCGTATGCGATGAACGAGTACGCCTTACCGAGGAAGCTCGGCCGGGCCTTCGTCGAGGTGCTCTACCGGATCGACCCCGAGCGAAAGATCCGCCGGCAGCCGGATGTGGCCTTCGTCTCGGCGGACCGATGGCCCGTCGGGAAGCGGGCCCCGAAGGCGAGTTCCTGGCAGGTCGTGCCCGACCTGGCCGTCGAGGTCGTCAGCCCCTCCGACCTGGCCGCGCACCTGAACCGCAAGATCAGCGATTTCTTTCAGGCCGGGACGGTCGCCGTCTGGGTCATCTATCAGGAAACCCGGCAAGTCTACGTGTACTCCTCCCCCACTGCCGTCCAGATCCTCACCCCCCCGGCCGAACTCGACGGCGGCGCGATTCTCCCCGGCTTCCGACTCCCCGTCGCCCGGCTCTTCGACGACGACCCGGACACCGCGACGGAACCGGCCCCGGAATCCTGAGCGGTCGAGATCCGATTGCCCTCAAGAGGAGCACCACTCATGGCCACCGCGACTCGCCCCGACGCGACGACGATCCCCGAGGAGTCGACCGGTACTCCTCTGTCGCCTTCTCCGGTCGTCGAGGGCGACGCCCCAGCCGACGACTTCGTGCCGCCGTCGTCGAGTGACATCCTGTTCGAGGTGATTGATGGTGTCGTCGTAGAGTGCCCGCCGATGGGGAGTCTAGAACTCGACATCGCCAATTACCTGGCCCAGGAGCTCAATGTGGTGGCCCTGTCGCAAGGACTCGGCCAGGCATTGGTCGAACAACTGTTTCGACTCAGGGCGCAGAGCACCAACCGCCGAAGGCCCGATATCGCCTTCGTGTCGACGGCAAAATGGCCCCGAGGCAGGAGAGTGCCCCGCGCCAATGCCTGGGAGATGGCCCCCGATCTGGCCGTCGAGGTCGTCAGCCCCTCCGACCTGGCCGCCGAACTGGACTGCAAGCTCGTCGAATACTTCGAGGCTGGCGTCTCGCTTGTCTGGGTCGTTTATCCCGAGACGCGCCGGGTGTTCGTCTTCTCGTCGGCGACGGAGGTCCGCATCCTCTCCGCCTCGGACGAGCTGGACGGCGGCACGGTCGTTCCCGGGTTCCGACTCGCCTTGACGAGGCTCTTTGACGGCGACCCGGAACCGCAGCCGGCCCCGCAATCCTGAATCCCATCTCCCCCTTTCCCGAGGCTCCAGCAATGACGCCGATTGCCCCGCTTGCCCTGCTCGCCTTGCTGGCCCCGAGCGACGATCCGATGCCCGATCTCTCGAACGTCCCTGGTGTGGTGATTGACCATAGCCCGGCCTCGTCTCGACAGTACATCGGCTCGCCGAGCCTTGCGGTCTTGCCCGATGGGACGTATGTGGCCTCGCACGACTTCTTCGGGCCGGGAAGCTCGAAGGACGTGACGGTGGTCTTCGCATCGAAGGACCGAGGGGAATCGTGGGAGCAGATCGCTACGATTAAGGGGCAGTGGTGGTCGACCCTGTTCGTCCATCGCGACGCGCTCTACCTGATGGGGACCAGCCGGGAATACGGCGAAGGGGTCATCCGCCGCTCGACCGACGGCGGCACCACCTGGACCGAGCCGGTCGATTCCTCCTCGGGCCTGCTGTTGCCGGGGAAGAAGTACCATTGCGCCCCGGTCCCCGTCGTCGAGCACGACGGGCGGATCTGGCGGGCGATGGAAGACGCGGAAGGCCCCGGCGGTTGGGGCGTCCATTTCCGAGCCTTCATGATGTCGGCCCCGGTCGATGCCGACCTCCTGAACGCCGCAAGCTGGACCTCGACGAACCGGCTCGGCTCGGATCTCTCCTGGCTCGCGCCGGTGACCTTCGGCGGCTGGCTCGAAGGCAACGCGGTGGTGACCCCCGAGGGGGAGATGGTCGACATCCTCCGCGTCGACTCGAAGCCCGACCCCGGCTATGCCGCCGTCGTCCGGATCAGCGAGGACGGCCAAGCCGCCTCCTTCGACCCCGATTCCGACTTCATCCGCTTCCCCGGCGGCGCCAAGAAGTTCACGATCCGCTACGACCCGAAGACCGAGGCGTACTGGTCCCTGACCAACTGGGTCCCCCCGCGCTTCGACCTCGGCCAGCCGGGGCGGACTCGCAACACGCTGGCATTGATCGCCTCGACGAATCTGAAGGACTGGGAAATCCGCGCCGTCGTCTTGCATCACCCTGACGTGACGAAGCACGCGTTCCAGTATGTCGACTGGTTGTTCGAGGGGGACGACCTGATCGTCGTTTCCCGGACCGCCTTCGACGACGGTCTCGGCGGCGCCCACAACGCGCACGACGCCAATGTCATGACCTTCCACCGCATCGAAGGCTTCCGGACCCTCGACGGCATCCCCGACGACCTCGGTGACGATTGAGCGCCTGGCCAGCCGATCTCTCCTGGTCGTCTCCCCGCTCGAACCCCGAGCGCCACGGCTTTCGGGGCGTTGCCAGGTCGGGGACGTCTTGATCCTCCTGCTTCGATCTGCAGACGGTCAGGATTCGTCGGACCCGTTCGACAGGCCCGTCTGCCGGGACTCCAGACGCCAATTCCTCATTGAGCGATTCAACGGAATCCCCCTTCCGGATCTCAAGTTCCGGCAGATTCCCTTCGCAACGATTCCCTCGATCTTCTTCATCGTTCCGAGAGATTCGTCATGGAGCCTTCCGAACTCCCCCCCGGCGGCCCGACCCTGATCCAGCCCTCGGAACTCGTCGAGGAATTTCTCGTCATCGAGCGGAAATTCTCGGAGTGCGATCAGTTTCTCTCGATCGGCCTGGCCAATATCGCCGCCGTCGTGCCCGGCATCGAGGCAAACAAGGACAAGATCGCCCGAGCCTGCGCCATCTTCAAGGAACGGGGGGTGAACGTCGCCATCTTCCCCGAGTTCTCCCTCTCCGGCTATGTTTGGGACGACGAGCGAACCTGCCGACCTTACATCGAACAGTCAAGCATGGAAAATCACGTTGACTGGGTCGAACAGGTCATTCGTCCGCTGTTTGACGAGACCTTCGTGGCCGTGATCCTCAACGGCTTCCGCCACGGGTCGAAGGGTGGTCTGCTGAACTCGACCTTTGTCATTGATCGCGCGAGCGACTGGTTCGGCGGCAGTAACCGCTATGATAAGGTCTTCCTGCCCCCGATCGAGCGGAAGTACACCCGCACGGGGGAGCAAGACCGGCTCGACCTGCAAACCCCCTGGGGGCTGTTCGGCTTCACGACCTGTTACGACATCATGTTCTCGCAGTTGACCCAGGAATACGCGGTCCTGGATCAGGTCGACGCGATCATCGAGGTCGCCTCGTGGCGGTCGTATGCCCGCCGCGACTACCCCTTGATGAACGTCGGCACCGACACTTATTACGGCGACCTCTGGGACATGGTCCTCGCCGCTAAGGCCGGCATTCACCAGATCTGGATGATCGCCTGCAACGCCGTCGGCGTCCACGGCGTGAGCAAGGCGAAGTTCTGGGGAGGATCGGGACTCTGGGCACCCTCGGGGCTGAAGCTGATCCAGTCGTCGCGGTTCAACGAGGAACTCTTGGTCATTCACAACATCGACATCAAGGGGCAGCGTCAGCTTGAGATCGACGACTTCAACTACGCTATGGACTTCAACGCCATCTACCAGCCGATCCACGGCAAACGGGCCTTCACCCGGATCCGAACCGGCGAGTGATCGAGCCCCCGCCCGAGTTCTGAGGCCTGCACCCGGGCCAAAGCTTGACCGAATCTCACCCAGACACCTCATCCCGCCCGCAGGATCGCGGAAATCCGTCGTCGATCCGTAAAATTCGGCGCAACCTGATTGACGAGCCGCGTTGAGGACGATACCATCTGACTTTCCCCGTGGTTGAGTTGCACAAACAGATCCGATCAGCCGGACGAGCGAGCGTCGGCGATTCGTAGCGCGTGAAGGATAACGACCCGTGGCGGGCATGAGCAACGAACGTATCCGGATCCGGATGGAAGCGTACGATCACACCATCCTGGATCAGTCGGCCAAGGACATCGTCGAAACCGCCAAGCGGACCGAGGCGATCGTCCACGGACCGATCCCGCTGCCGACGCGTATCGAACGATACACCGTCTTGCGCAGTCCGCACATCGACAAGAAGTCGCGTGAACAGTTCGAGATTCGCACGCACAAGCGGCTGATCGACATCGTGCAACCGACCAACAAAACGATCGACGCCCTGAACAAGCTCAGCTTGCCGGCGGGTGTTGATATCAAGATCAAGGCCGGGCCCTCCGGGGCCTGAGCCGGGTCGCATTCGCGGCAATGTTTCGACCGAGGACGAGGTCGGGGCTCTTCGGCCCTGCTTCGACTCTTCCCTGGTCGAAACCGCCGGCACCACGGGGGCACGGGTTGCCCGAAGGCAACTCGTGCCCGTTCGCGTGTTGACCGGGCCGTGGGCCGAGGGGGGCCTGGCGGTGCCGCGAGTGGGCTTATTGATCCACTGAATTCGAGACGGAGCAAGACCAGAGATGAATGTCGGGTTGCTGGGTCGCAAGGTCGGGATGACCCAGATCTTTCAAGAGGATGGCACGGTCGTTCCCGTGACCGTCATCGAATGCGGCCCTTGCACGGTGTTGCAAGTGCGCACCGCCGAACGCGACGGCTACCACGCCCTTCAGCTTGGTTTTGCCGACAAGAAGCGCAAGAATGCCTCCCAGGCCGAGCGTGGCCATGCCCGCAAGGTCGACGCCGAGCCCAAGCGGTTCATCCGCGAGATCCGGCAAGAGGCCCCGGTCGACGTGACCGAAGGAACCACCCTGAACGTCGATCTGTTCACCGAGATCCCCAGCGTTGACGTCATCGGGACGAGCAAAGGGCGTGGGTACTCGGGTGTCATGAAGCGGCACGGCTTCCGCGGCCTCCGAGCCACGCACGGTGTGCAGCGGATGCACCGGCACCCTGGCTCCTCCGGTCCTTCAGCCGACCCGTCCCGCGTCTTCAAGGGGGTCAAGAAGCCCGGCCAGTATGGCAACACCCGCACCACCGTGCGGAACCTGAAGGTCGTGCGGGTCGACTCCGAGAACAATCTGCTGCTGGTCCGGGGCGCCGTACCTGGCCACAATGGCGGTTTTGTGATCGTTCGCCAGACCAATGCGGTCTGATCGCCATGCTCTGACCTGACCTCTTGCTGTCGGGGTTCCGGGGAGTGTGGACCACCCACGGCCCTCCCCCAAACCGACGCCTCGCCCGTCTCGGCTCGGCGGTTTGCCTGCCGGGCCTTCGTGGCACCCTCGACTCTCCGACCCGGGAATGCTTCGGGCTCCTTTGTGTTTGCCACGGCATTGAAGCCCACGTTCCCGGTCATGCGTTTCCTTGGTTTGACTTTTCGTTTCGTTTTCGGATCGAACTTCGAGGCCCGGGGCCTTCCCGCTCGGATTCGACTCGCCCCGACCACCGGACCGTCGTGACCCGGTCGCGTCTCGGGCCGGTCGGCCGGCGAACCGGACCGCCTTGCATTGGATCAACGACGATGCTGACTATCCCCATCTACAACACGTCCGGCGAGCAGGTGGGCGAAGAGTCCATCGATCCGGCCGACTTCGGCGGCAAGATCAACAAGCAGCTCTTGCACGATGTCGTCCTGATGCACCTGGCCAATCGCCGGGTCGGCACCGTCAACACCCGGGGCCGCTCCGACGTCGCCGGCTCGACCAAGAAAATGTACCGCCAGAAGGGCACCGGCAACGCCCGGATGGGCTCGAAGCGCACCAACAAGCGCGTCGGCGGCGGCTCAGCCTTTGCCCGTCGGAACCGAGACTACTCCTACCGCCTGCCCAAGAAGGCTGTCCGCTTGGCGATCCGCATGGCCGTCCTCTCGAAGTTCCAGGACGGTCAGGTCCTCGTCCTCTCGGGCCTCGATCTGGGTGCGACCCCGAAGACCAAGGAGGTCGCCCGCATCCTTCGGTCGATCCGACGCCCCGACCTCCCGGCCGAGGCGCAGCCGGTCGACGGCGAGTCGAAGCGAGACGCCCTGCGTCGGACCCTCGACGGCCGCAAGATCCTCATCGGCACCGCCGAGTACGACCCCTTGCTCTACCGAGGAGCCCGGAACCTCCCCGGCGTCAAGGTCGCGCCGGTGGCCGAGTTCAATACCTACGACGTTCTCCGCCAGCGCTATCTGGTGCTGACGCCCGAGGCCCTTGCCTCGCTCAAGGAACGGGCCAAGGAGAAGATTCGTCGCCGTCCCGAACCGGAACTCGTCGCCGCCTCTGCGGCCGGCTGATGAGCATTGATCGCTCTCTTGAACATTTCGTGAACTGAATCGCCGAACGCCCCCGAGGTCTCGCAGGACAATGGTCACCCTTCGCCGCCCCCCCCAGTACGAGCGGCCCGGCCCGAAGCTGGAGCCCTATCAGGTCATCCTGCGGCCCTTGATCACCGAGAAGGCCACCCAGGTTGCCGAGCGTCACAACGCCTACACGTTCGAAGTGCACCAGATGGCCACCAAGACCGAGATCAAGGAGGCTGTCGAAACTCTCTTCAACGTTCAGGTCGAGGACGTCCGCACGCAGAACCGCAAGTCGGTGACCCGTCGGTATCGCCTGAAGCTCGGCCGGACCAAGAACTGGAAGAAGGCCGTCGTCAAGCTGAAGGATGATTATCGGATCGACTTCTTCTGATTTTTGCATCTGATCTTCTCGGCAACGGTTTATCGGTCATCGCGCAGCATCACGGAATCGGTTTCCCCGCCGTCGGCGGCTTGAAGGGAAAGAAACGAGACAGTCATGGGCATTCGCGTTTACAAGCCGACCAGCCCCGGGCGCCGCAACGCCTCGGTCAGCGACTTCTCCGAGCTGACCGACAAGAAGAAGAAGCCCGAGAAGCGCCTGACCGAACCGCTGAAGAAGACCGGCGGCCGGAACAACCAGGGCAAGATCACCGTCCGTCACCGTGGCGGCGGCCACAAGCGGCTCTACCGGATCATCGACTGGAAGCGCAACGACCGCGACGGCCAGCCGGCGGAAGTGACTCACATCGAGTACGACCCGAACCGATCGGCCCGCATCGCCTTGATCCAGTTCGAGGACGGCACGAAGCGCTACATCATCGCTCCCGAAGGATTGACCGCCGGCATGACCGTCGTCACCGGGCCGGACGCCGAGCCGAAGGTCGGCAACTGCCTGCCCTTGGCCAAGATTCCGACCGGCATGGTCATCCATAACATCGAAATGCAGCCCGGAGGCGGGGCCAAGATGTGCCGGTCGGCCGGCACCAGCGCCACCCTCACCGCCCGAGAATCGACCTGGGCCCAGTTGACCCTCCCCTCCGGAGAGGTCCGCCGCGTGCCGGTCATGTGCCGGGCGACCATCGGTCCGGTCGGCAATTCCGATCACATGAACATCTCGCTCGGCAAGGCCGGCCGCAAGCGATGGCTCGGTCGTCGTCCTCATGTTCGGGGCACGGCCATGAACCCGATCGACCACCCGATGGGCGGTGGCGAAGGCCGCACCTCCGGCGGTCGTCACCCGTGCTCGCCCACCGGTCTGCCGGCCAAGGGCGGCAAGACCCGCAAGCGCCGCAAGCCGTCGAACTCGGCCATCATTCGCCGCCGCAAGAGTGTTCGTTACGGTCAGTTGAAGATCTAGTTGGCAGTCGGCAGGAGGCGTTCGGCAGCCCGGAACCGGACTGCGGCCTCCTGTCTTGTTCCGGTTTCTTTCTTTCCTGCCTGCTGCCTACCGCCTCCTGCTTACTGACGAGAGAAAAAGGTCATGGGACGTTCGCTCAAAAAAGGCCCCTATGTCGACGAGCGACTGCTGGAAAAGGTCGAGAAGGCCGAAACCAGCGGCGCCCGAGCACCGATCCGGACCTGGTCGCGTGCCTGCACCATCGTGCCCGAGTTCATCGGCAAGAACTTTGAGGTGCACAACGGCAAGGTCTTCACCAAGGTTTATATCACCGAGGACATGGTCGGGCACAAGCTCGGCGAGTTCTCCCCGACCCGTACCTTCCGGGGCCACGGCGGCAAGGCGAAGGGCAAGCGTTAAGTTTCCTCCACCCCTTGAGACCGCGAGCCATCGCCTCGCGGCCTGGAGCAGCGTAGGGCCGGTACCCCCGGCCGCCACTCACACCAGTTGATGGCCGGCCCCCCGGCCCTACGGGAATCGATCGACGATGAAGACTCAGAGCCCCTACCCTTACAAGGCCTCCCACCGGTTCGCCCGGATGTCGGTCCTGAAGATCCGCAAGATCCTCGACCTGATCCGCGGCAAGTACGCCGACGAGGCGCTGCAGATCCTCAAGTACCTGCCCCACCGAGGGGCCCGGTACACCGAGAAGGTGCTTAAAAGCGCCATGGCCAACGCCGAGGACCAGGGGGTCCGCAACCCCGGCGACCTGATCGTCGCCGATGCTCGAGGCGACGGCGCCGCGATGTTCAAGCGTCTCATGCCCCGAGCCCGAGGCATGGCCCACTTGATCCGCCGCCGGAGCTGCCACATCACCATCGGCCTGGCCGACCTCGAAACCGCCCTTGCCGGGCCCGAGGCCGCCCGCCAGCCGGTCGAAGACGCCGCCGAGTGACTCCGGACCCCACCCTCTTCCCTGGCCCCTTTTCGTAGGACCGGACCTTTCTCATGGGACAGAAGATTCATCCGACCGGCTACCGCATCGGCGTCATGGAAGACTGGCGCAGTCGCTGGTACGCCGGTAAAGCCGAGTTCAAGGACCTCCTCGTCGAGGACTTCAAGGTCCGCAAATACATCAAGAAGAAGTACAGCTACGCCGGCATCCCCAAGATCGAGATCGAGCGCACCCGAGACGCCGTCGTCGTCTTGCTGCACACCGCCCGCCCCGGCGTGATCATCGGTCGCAAGGGGGCCGAGGTCGAGAAGCTCCAGGAAGAGCTGCAAAACCTCACCGGCCGCCGCATTGAAATCAAGATCGTCGAGGTCAACCGCCCCGAGATCGACGCCCAGCTCGTCGCCGAAGACATCGCCGAGCAACTGGGCAAGCGGGCCAGCTTCCGCCGCACCATGAAGCGGACGCTGGACAACACGATGGACGCCGGCGCCAAGGGGGTCAAGGTCCGCCTCTCGGGCCGCCTCGGCGGGGCCGAGATGTCCCGGACCGAGAAGGCCGCCGCCGGCTCGATCCCGCTGTCGACCTTGCGGGCCAAAGTCGATTACGGATTCGCCGAAGCCCGCACGCCCCAGGGGCACATCGGCGTCAAGGTATGGGTCCACCAGGGCGACTATCTGAAGATGGAGGCTGGCACCGATGGCCATGATGCCCAAGCGGGTCAAGTATCGAAAAAGCCAAAAAGGTCGCGTAAAAGGTAATGCGACCCGAGGCAACTACGTCGCCTTCGGGGAGTACGGCCTGCAAACCCTCGATCCCGGCCGCGTCAGCGCCGAGGTGATCGAGGCCAGCCGTATGGTCCTCTCCCGGGCCGTCCGAGGCAGCGGCGGTAAGCTCTACATCCGCATCTTCCCGCACAAGAGCATTACCTCGATCCCGGCCGAAACCCGTATGGGTAAGGGCAAGGGTGAAGTTGATTACTGGGCCGCGATCGTCAAACCTGGCACCGTCCTGTTCGAGGTCGCCGGCATCTCCGAATCTCGGGCCCGCGCCGCCTTCGCCCGCGTGGCCTACAAACTGCCCGTGAACTGCCGGTTCGTCTCCCGCCGGCCGACGCTCTGAGCCAACGCCTCCAGGACCCACGAACCATGCCCAAGACCAAAGCCGCCGAACTGCACGAAAAAGACGACGAGCAGTTGACCTTGATGCTCAAGGAAACGCAGGAGCAAATCTTCCGGCTCCGCGTCCAGAGCTCGACCGAACGGCTCGAAGCCCCGAGCGAGCTGCTCAAGGCCAAGCGCGACATCGCACGGATCAAGACCATCCTCCGCCTCCGAGAGCTGAAGGCCGACGCCCAAACCGCCTCCTCCTGAGCGGACCTTTTTTTTCGGTTTTCTTCGTTCGCAAGTGCCCTGACTTCCGTCCCCCCTTTTTTATGGAAATGAAATCCAGCCGATGAGCGATCCGACGACGACTTCCCCGACCCAGACCCCGCCCTCTCCGCGGCCCCGCGGTCGGCGCAAGGTCGAGATCGGGACGGTCACCTCCGACAAGATGGACAAGACCCGGCGCGTCGAGGTCTCTCGCCTCGTCCCGCATCCGAAGTACGGCAAGTACCAGAAACAGCGCACCATCTGCTACGTCCACGACGAGCAGAACGAGACCCGCGTGGGCGACCTCGTCGAAATCGTCGAGACTCGGCCGCTCTCGAAGTCCAAGCGCTGGCGATTGCTCCGGATTGTCCGTAAAGCCCCCGCCCACGAAGAGGCCGACGCCCGCAAGGCCGCCCTCGACGCCCAGGCCAATGCCGAACCGGCCCCGGACCAGGCCGACGCCTGACCCTCGGCCGACCTTTCGATTCCTTGCCGGGCCGATGGCCAGATCGCCCGCCCGGCCCCGTTTCTGCTCCTCCCGTGTTGATTTCTTGCGTGACCGTTCCCGCTAACCCGATCGTTCGGAGACTCGTGGGCCGCCGGCGTTCGCTGGGGACCGCGGCCGCGACCGTGACTGGGGTTCTCGACCGATGATCCAGATGCAAACCCGGCTCGATGTGGCCGATAACTCCGGGGCCAAGGAAGTCATGTGCTTCAAGGTCCTCGGCGGCTCCGCGTCGCGCTACAAACGACGCACCGCCGGCCTGGCCGATGTCTTCATCGGCAGCGTCAAGAAAGCGACCCCCGGCGGTGACGTGAAGGCCGGCGACGTCGTCCGATGCGTCGTCGTCCGCACCCGATTCAAGACCCGACGACCCGACGGCTCCTACGTCCGATTCGACCGCAACGCGTGCGTCCTGATCAACAAGGACAACGAGCCCCGCGGCACCCGAATCTTCGGCGCCATCGCCCGCGAACTGCGCGACAAGCAGTTCATGAAGATCGTCAGCCTCGCCTCCGAGGTCGTCTGATCCACGCCGAGGCGTCGCCGTCCGGTTGGTCTGTTCGCCCGTTTGCGATGTTTCCTGCTTGACTTGACCACCACCTCCCGGTCATTGATCAGTTCCGAGACACGGCCCAGATGGGCCGGAGAAGCGACTCATGAAGGTTCGTAGAGATGACGAAGTCGTGGTCGTGACCGGCGACGACAAGGGTACCCGAGCCAAGGTGCTCCGCGTCCTCCCTGAAAAGGGGAAGATCATCGTCGAAGGGGTCAACCTCGTCTACAAGCACGTTAAGCCCAGCCAGCGCAATCCCCAGGGGGGCCGGCTCTCCAAGGAGATGCCGATCGACGCCTCGAACGTCCTGCCCTACTGCCCCTCGTGCAACGCCGCCAGCCGCGTCGGCTACCGGATCCTCGACAACGGCCAGAAAGAACGCTACTGCAAGCGATGCTCCGGCGGCCTCGGAACCCTTGGCCCCCCGAAGCCCTCGCGGGCCAAGACCAAGGCCTGATCTGATCGCTAGCCCGCCGATGGGGTCCGGTTCGCCTCGGCGACGCGACGCCCCGATCGTCGCTCGCTGGCTCATCCCGCACCAGCCTGGCCGCTTGCGAACGATCGGCCAGGTTCATGCTGAGTTGACATCTCGTTGAATTTCGATACTTCCCCATTATCCCCCGCCGGCATACGGGAACCGACCGACCCGATCCCGCGCCGACGGTCAGAGGATCGCCCCGATGGCTCGCCTGTTCGACGAATACCAGAACACCATTGCCTCGGCGATGGCCGAGAAGTTCGGCATCACCAATGTGATGGCGATCCCGAAGCTCGAAAAGATCGTGCTGAACATGGGCGTCGGTCGCGCGACCCAGGATAAAGCCATCCTGGACGTCGCCGTCGACACCATGGGCCGGATCGCCGGTCAGAAGCCGGTCGTGACCAAGGCCAAGCAGTCGATCGCCGGCTTCCGCCTCCGAGAAGGCAACGAAATCGGTTGCAAGGTCACGCTCCGCGGCCCCCGGATGTACGAGTTCTTCGATCGCCTGATCAACCTCGTCCTGCCCCGCATCCGTGACTTTCGCGGCGTCAATCCGAACAGCTTCGACGGCAACGGCAACTACACCCTCGGCCTGACCGAACAGGTGGTCTTCCCCGAGATCGAGGCCGACAAGATCTCCCACACACTCGGCATGGACATCACCATTGTCACCACGACCCGCAACGACGATCAGGCCCGCGAACTGCTCCGAGCCTTCGGCATGCCCTTCCGCAAGCCCGGCCAGCAGCGGGCCGGCTGATTGATCGACCGGCCTCGTGCTGGCTCTTTTTCCCCGTTCTGTTTCCGTTTGTTTGCGTTTTCCAGGACCCCCGCCTCGCCGACTTGCCGGACCTCCTTGCACCACAGTATTCCTTGCAGGACCGGACGAGTTACCCGAGGCGGTGTTGAGGATTGCCCCCGCCATGATGACCGACCCGATCGCCGACATGCTCACCCGCATCCGCAACGCCGTGCGGATCGAGCGTTCCCACGTCGACATGCCCCACTCCAACGAGAAGCGCGGCATCGCCGCCGCCCTGAAGGACGAAGGCTACATCTGGGACTACGAAGAGATCGACACCGTTCCGGCCCGGACCCTTCGCTTGAACCTCAAGTACGGCCCGAACGGCGAGAAGGTCATCTCCAAGATCGACCGCGTCAGCAAGCCCGGACGTCGGGTCTACTGCGGCTACCGCGACCTGAAGCCGGTCCAGGGCGGCCTGGGCGTTCACATCGTCAGCACGCCCAAGGGAATTCTGAGCGACCGTCGAGCCCGGGCCGAGAAGGTCGGCGGCGAGGTGCTGGCCCTGGTCTATTGATCCGATCAAGCCCACGCCGAGCCCTCACCACCCCCTGCGATCACCGTCCCGGAGCCTCAAACCATGTCTCGAATCGGCCGCCAACCGGTCCCCGTCCCCGACAACGTCAAAATCAACCTGGCCGGCTCGACCATCGAGGTCGAAGGCCCCAAGGGGAAGCTCTCGTTCACCTTCCGCGAGGAGATGGACGTCAAGTACGACACCGACGCCAAGCAAATCCTCGTCTCACGCCCCAACGACGAACGCCCCGTCAAGGCGCTTCACGGCCTGACCCGCACCCTGATCGCCAACATGATCAAGGGGGTCACCGAAGGCTACTCCAAGCGCCTTGAGGTCGTCGGCGTCGGCTACCAGGCCCAGCTCAAGGGGCCGAACACCGTCAACCTCGTCGTCGGCTACGCCAACCAGATTCAGATGACCGCCCCCGAAGGCGTCACTGTGACCGTTCCCGACGCGACCCACATCCAGATCACCGGCGCCGACAAGCAAGCTGTGGGCGAGTTTGCCGCCCGCGTCCGCCGGGTCCGGCCCCCCGAACCCTACAAGGGCAAGGGAATTCGCTACGAAGGCGAACAGGTCCGCCGCAAGGCCGGTAAGGCGTTCGGCAAGTAATCTCGACCGTTGAGCAAGGCAGGCGTTCCCCCGGGGCGAGCGGTCTTCCAGGGCTTGGCCCTCCGTTGCTCCCGAGACCTCTTGTCCGGCTCGGCTGCCTCGCTTCGAAACTCGCTTAAAAACTCACCAGGGTCGGGTGGCCGGTCGTCATCGGCCGCCCCGAGGGCCCAGGAGGAAATCGACCGTGAAGGGTAAGAATCACCGGCTGAATGTCCAGCAGCAACGGCTCCGCCGCCAGCGGCACGTCCGCAAGAAGCTGTTCGGCTCGACTGAACGGCCCCGCCTGGCCATTTTCCGAAGCTCCAAGCATATCTACGCGCAAATCATCAACGACGGCGAGGGCAAGACCCTCGTCTCGGCCGGCACCCTCGAATCGGCGATCCGGCAAGAGGTCAGCTACGGCGGGAACAAGGCCGCCGCGGCGGTCGTCGGCCGCACCGTGGCCGAACGGGCCAAGGCTGCCGGTATTGACAAGGTTTGCTTCGACCGCCGAAGCTACAAGTATCACGGGCGCATTCAGGCTCTGGCCGATGCCGCCCGAGAGGCCGGCTTGCAGTTCTAATCTCATTCGTCAACGATCGGGAGCGAGTAGGTCGTAGGCAGTCGGCAGTCAGCTGGATCGGTCAGTGCCTCCGCCAAGAGGTCCATCCTGATCGGCTTCCCGCACCGAGCATCGACTGGACCCAGTGTTCTTGAACGGATCCATCCGTCCCCCTACTGCCTACCGCCTACTGCCTACTGCCTACTTCCTTCCGGAGGATCATCCGTGTCCAGCGACAGTCGAGATCGCGGTGAGTGGAGCGAAAGCGTCGTGTCCATCCGCCGCTGCGCCGCCGTGGTCAAAGGGGGCCGCCGTTTCAGCTTCAACGCCCTGGTCGTCGTCGGCAATGGCCGAGGCCAGGTCTCCTGGGGCTACGGCAAGGCCAACGAAGTGCCCCCGGCCGTCGAAAAAGGGGTCAAGGACGCCCACAAACGCATGACCCGCGTTCAGATGCGTCGCGGCACCATTCCCCACCCGGTCATCGGCCGCTTCGGCGCCGCGAAGGTGATCATGCTGCCGGCCAGCCCCGGTACCGGCGTGATCGCCGGCGGAGCCGTCCGGGCCGTCGTGCAGGCCGCCGGCATTACCGACATTTTGACCAAGAGCATCGGTTCTCCCAACAAACTGAACCTGGTCAAGGCCGCCATCGACGGGCTGCAGCAGCTCCGCACGAAGGACGAAGTGGCCCGACTCCGGGGCGTGGAGCTGTGAGGTAAGCCATCATGCAAATTCACGACGTTCACGAAGGCATCCAGAAGCACAAAAAACGCAAGCGCGTCGGTCGAGGCCCCGGCTCGGGGCACGGCAAGACGAGCACCAAGGGGCACAAGGGACACTCCTCCCGCCAGGGGTTCAAAATTCGCCCCCTCTCCGAGGGCGGCCAGATGCCCCTGGTCCGCCGCGTGCCGATCCGAGGCTTCGCCAACGGCCGGTTCAAGAAGGATTTCGCCATCCTGAACCTGGAGCTGATCGAGGCCTTCTTCGAGTCCGGCGCGATCGTCGATGAGGCCATCCTCCGGGCCAAAGGGCTCGTCAAAGGGCGCCACGACGACGGCCTGAAAATCCTCGGCGACGGCACCCTGACCAAGGCCCTGACCATCAAGGCCCAGAAGTTCAGCAAGACCGCCGTCGAGAAGATCACCGCCGCCGGTGGCTCGGTCGAAGTCGTCGATTAACGTCCCGACCCAAATCAAACCGACCCGACCGGGCCGCGACGAGATCCGGCCCGGTCGGTGTCCGTTAGCCTCCGAAGGACCCGCCGGCTGCATCATCCGAGCAACCGGCGGCCTTGGTCGCCTTGATCTCCGAGCCTCTGGATCGCCACGTTTGCCAACCTTCTTGCGTGTGTTGTTTCCCCGACCGACCGCCCGACCCAACGTCGTCCTCGTCTCGCGGGCCTCGGCCTGCCGACCCGTTCGCGTTGGACCCGGACGGCAGGCCAAGGCCTGCCCGACCCCGCACACGTCCCCCTGGGGGAACCGCCGAGACCCCGCCCCCCGACCGACGTGCATAGGAGCCGTCCTGCCGTGCAGAAGCTGATCACGATCTTCTTCAAGGTCCCCGAGCTGCAGCGCAAGATCCTCATGACGGCCATGTTCCTGGCCATCTACCGGATCGGCTTCTACATCCCCCTGCCGATCGTCGATCAGTCGGCCCTGGCCGACTGGCAGGAGCAGATCCGCCAGCAGGCCTTCGGCAAGGTCCTCGGCATGGCCGCCATGTTCGGCGGCACCCAGATCGGCATGAGCACGATCTTCGGCCTCGGCATCATGCCCTACATCTCCGCCTCGATTATCTTCCAGTTGCTCGGCTCGGTCGTCCCCCAGCTCGAAGCCCTCATGAAAGAAGGCGAGAGCGGCCGCAAGAAGATCAACGAATACACCCGATACGCCACCGTCGCCATCTGCCTCGTGCAAAGCGCGATGTGGATCCGCTTTGTGCAGACACTTGATTATATCCCGGTTCAATATAAAGACTTCTTCCCCTATGGGTTTATTTGCGTGCTCATCATGACGACCGGAACGGTCTTCCTGATGTGGATCGGCGAGCAGATTGACGAGTACGGCATCGGCAACGGCATCAGCTTGCTCATCATGGCCGGTATCCTCGCCAGCGCCGACGATGCCATCTTCCTGCTCGCCTCCGGGTTCACTCCCCGCCTGACCGGCGACGCCGAGAAACCTTACTCGCTGATCGTCACCGGCCTGTTACTCGCCCTGTTCATCGCGGTGATCGTCGGCGTGATCGCGATCACCGAAAGCCAAAGACGCATCCCGACCCAGTCGGCCAAGCACGTCCGCGGCCGACGGGTCTACGGCGGCACCCGCCAGTACCTCCCCTTGAAGGTCAATCAGGCCGGCGTCATGCCGATCATCTTCGCCTCCAGCCTCCTGATGTTCCCCTTCTTCATCTTCAAGGGGCTGGCCTCCAGCACGGCCAGCTGGCTCGTCGCGGAGGATGTCGCCGGCTGGAAGGTCGCCATCGCCCGCTTCTTCGAGGCCGGGCTCGATGCCTTCCAGAGCCAGGCCTATATCTACACCATCTTCTACATCGGCCTGATTTACTTCTTCTGCTACTTCTGGACCGCCATTACCTTCAACCCGAAGGACATGGCCGATAACCTGAAAGACTACGGCAGCTTCATCCCCGGCTACCGACCCGGGCGTCGCACGGCCGAGTACCTGGAAAAGGTCATGCTGCGGATCACATTCGTCGGGGCCGCCTTCCTCAGCCTCGTCGCGGTCATCCCGTCGATCGTCCAGGGGGCTCTGGCTCAGGCCGGCACCAGCGTCGAGCCGGTGATCACCTCCTTCCTCGGCGGTACCGGCCTGCTGATCGTCGTCTCGGTCTGCCTTGACCTCGTGCAGAAGATTGATAGTCACCTGATCATGCGGAACTACACCGGCCTGATGAACCGCCGCTGATCGCTTCGCCGATCGCCAACGTCCGCGCTCCCGGAGGGCTCTCCCCCATGCTCCGCCCCAGCCGATCGACTATCAAGCTCAAGAGCCCCCGAGAGATCGGCCTGATGCGAGAGGCCGGCAAGGTCGTCGCCGAGGCTCTGGCCCGAGTCCGAGAACTGGCCGTGCCCGGCGGCACCACCGCCGAGATGAACGAGGCCGTCGCCGCCATCTTCCAGCGTCACAACGCCACCCCCTTGTTCCTCAACTACCCAAGCCCCACCAAGGGGGTCCGCCCCTTCCCCGCCGTCATCTGCGCCAGCGTCAACGACGCCGTCGTCCACGGCATCCCCACCCGTCGCCCCCTCCAGGAGGGCGACATCATCTCCATCGACACCGGTTGCCGGATCAACGGCTGGTGCGGCGACTCGGCCATCACCCTGCCCATCGGCCCGATCTCCGAGGAAAACCAGAAGCTCCTCCAGGTGACCAAGGAGACCCTCGACCTGAGCATCCGCGCCATGGAGCGCTGCGAGACCTGGGCCGAGGTCGCCGGCCTGATGGAACGCTACGTCCGGTCGCAGCACATGCACGTCATCGAGAAGTTCGTCGGCCACGGCATCGGCCGCGACATGCACGAGGAACCCCAGGTTCCGAACTTCGTCAGCAAGGCCCTCCGCCGCAACGACTTCAAGCTCGAACCCGGCATCGTCCTCGCCATCGAGCCGATGGTCGCCCTCGGCACCAAGCACGTCAAGGCCCTCTCCGACGGCTGGACCATCGTCACCAAGGACGGCCTCTCCGCCGCCCACTTCGAACACACCGTCGCCATGACCCCCGACGGCCCGAAAGTCCTCACCTTGCCCCACGGGCTCGACTGACGTCGACCGGTTCCCTCTTCCATCCGGTCCGATTCGACACTCTCGAAGTGAAGTCAGCACGATGCCTCCCAACGCTCAGCTGTGCATCGAGGTCGAGCGGGAAGAGGATGGCCGTTGGATCGCCGAGATTGCCGAACTTCCCGGCGTCCTGGCCTACGGGCCGACACGTTCTGAGGCGATTGCTCGGGTCGAGGTGTTGGCGCTCCGAGTGCTCGCGGACCGCCTCGAACATGGGGAATCCGTTCCCGAGCTAAGCCTTCACTTCATGAGTTCCAAGGGCCTCGTTGGCCTTCGACCAGGATGATGATTCCCTACGGACACCCCATGACCTCCGATCGGCCAGATTTCCGATTGTTTTGGTCGCAACGGACTTGCAAGAGAACACTCGTCTCGATACAGTAGTCGAATTCCCCCCGGTCTGCAGGCGCGCGCCGGTCGGCCGGCATACCCTCGCGCCATCATGCCCTTTGGGGCATGTTTGCGAAGCGATTGTTCTGAGAAAAGACGGGACTGGAGCGATGAAGGTCCGATCAAGCGTCAGGCGTATTTGCGAGAGCTGCATCATCGTGCGGCGCCGGGGCAAAGTGTACGTCATTTGCAAGAGCAACCCCAAGCACAAGCAGCGGCAAGGCTGAGCCGGCTTTTTCGATCGTGTTGACCACGATGAAAGCCGAGCCCCGGCCCTCCCGGAGGAACAGGACGGATGCCTCGTATCCTGGGCGTCGATATTCCCAACGACAAGAAGATCCGGATCTCGCTGCGGTACCTCTACGGCATCGGCCCGTTCCTGGCCGATCAGCTCTGCGAGCGCACCGAGATCGACCCCGAGAAGCGGGCCCGCGACCTGACCGACGATGAGCTGGCCAAGCTCATCGCCCTGCTTGACAACGAGTACACGGTCGAAGGCCAGTTGCAGCGGGTCGTGCAGCAAAACATCGCTCGACTGCGAGACATCAACTGCTACCGAGGCTTCCGGCACCGCCGCGGCCTGCCGGTCCGCGGCCAGCGAACCCAGACCAATGCCCGCACCCGCAAAGGTCCTCGCAAGACCGTCGCCGGGAAGAAGGGCGTCAAGGACATGCGCTGAGTTGAGTTGCTCCGCGATGGTGAGTCGAACCCCCTCGGATCGGCTCGTCGCGGCCTGACTCGTGCTCACTCGGGTTTCCGGAGCCCTTCGCTTCGGGGCCTCTCGCCCGGCACCTCGGCCGGGCGCGTTCGTTCCATCGCAACGGAACGGATCTCGCCAGCATTTTTGCGATCGGTCGGAATCGATCAGCGTTTTCAACGGACCTTCAAGAGCGGAGCAGCCCAGCGGTGGCCAAGGCCAAGAAGCGGAAGACGCGTCGCAATGTCAGTCGCGCGGTCGTGCACATCAAGGCGACGTTCAACAACACACTGGTGACGGTCACCGACCCCAACGGCGATACCCTCTGCTGGGCCTCCAGCGGCACGGTCGGCTTCAAGGGGAGCCGCAAGAGCACCCCGTTTGCCGCCCAGCGGGCCGCCGAGGTCTCGGCCTCGGCCGCCACCAAGTTCGGCGTCAAGGAGGTCGAGGTTCGCGTCAAGGGGCCTGGTTCAGGCCGCGAAAGTGCGATCACCGCGCTTCAGGCCGCCGGCCTGTCGATCAAGGCGATCGAAGACGTGACCCCCCTGCCCCACAACGGCTGCCGACCCCCCAAGAAACGACGGGTCTGATCGGTCGGTCGGTCGCGTTGTCCCGTTCGGATCGGCCTCGGTTCCCCTTCGAACCATCCCCGATCCCCCCCGAATCCATCATCGGATGACCCAGGTACGCATCAGCCCAGCTCGTACATTTATTTTGGTTTGAGAATCGAGGATCATGGGACGCCACATCGGACCTGTCTGCCGGCTCTGCCGCCGCGAGGGGATCAAGCTGTTCCTCAAGGGCACCCGCTGCGACTCGCCCAAGTGCGCCGTGGAGCGCCGCGATGGCCCGCCCGGCCAGCAGCAGTACCGCCGCGGAAAGCCGAGCGAGTACTCCATCCGCCTGCGAGAGAAGCAGAAGGTCAAGCGCTACTACGGCGTCTTCGAGCGCCAGTTCCGCCGCTATTACGACATGGCCAGCCGACGCCCCGGCAACACGGGCGACGTCTTGATGGCCCTGCTCGAACGTCGGCTCGATAATGTCATCACCCTGCTGGGCTTCGCGGTCAGCCGCCCGTCGGCCCGCCAGCTCGTCCGCCACGGCCACATCCTGGTCAACGGCCGCAAGACCGACATCCCGAGCTACCTGGTCAAGCCCGGCGACATCATCAAGGTCAAGGAACGCGAGGAATCGCAGAACCTCGTCACCGCGGCCCTGAACATGGAAGGCTTGCCCCCGGTTCCCGACTGGCTCGATCGCGCCGGCTCCGAAGCGGGCGAGGCCCGCGTCAACCGCATGCCCTCGATTCAGGACGTCTCCTTGCCGGTCACGCCTCAGCTGATCGTCGAGCTCCTCAGCCGCTAAGCGACGCCGAGGCCTCGCCAGGCATCTCGACCCGATCGGCCCCGATTCGGGGCGGTCGGGTCCCGCAACGTTTGTTTCTCGCTTACTTGATCGCTCTTGCTTGCACGTGCAATCGATTCCGAATTCGGGACGGGGATTCACCGCGGAGAACGCAGAGGACGCCGAGGCAGACCCCCGGGGATCTCCCCACGGCGGCGCCCCCCGCCGCCGTTTTTTTGTCCCCGAGAACCCCGCTGCGTCCTCTGCGGTGAATTTGGGAGCCTGATTCAGCCATGCGCATCCGTTGGCGAGGCCTGGAACTGCCCAGCCGGGTCACCTGCAACCGCGAGACCCTTACGGACACCTTCGGCGAATTCCACGTCGAACCGTTCGAACGCGGTTTCGGCCATACCGTCGGCAACAGTCTCCGACGCATCCTGCTGTCGAGCCTCGAAGGCAGCGCCGTCACCACGATTAAGATCCAGGGTGTCCAGCACGAGTTCTCCACCATCCCCGGCATGGTCGAGGACATCACCGACCTGGTCCTGAACCTCAAAGGCCTGGTGGTCAAGAACCACTCCGATCAGCCCCGGACGATCCGCATCGAACGCGATCGCCGAGGCGTCGTGACCGCCGCCGACATCCTCCACGATGAATCCGTCGGCGTCTTCAACCCCGACCACATCCTCTGCACCCTCACCGACGACGTCCCGCTGAACATCCAGATGACCGTCGAGAACGGCCGAGGCTACCGCCCCGCCGCCGAAGGCCATACCGACGACCTCGAAGTCGGCGCCATCCCCATCGACGCCATCTTCAGCCCCGTGACCCGCGTCGAGTACCGCGTGCACGATACCCGCGTCGGTCAGCGCACCAACTACGACCAACTCTCGATCCGCATCTGGACCACCGGCACCCTCAAGCCCGAAATGGCCCTGGTCGAGGCCGCCAAGATCCTTCGCAAGCACCTCAACCCCTTCGTCCAGTACTACGAGCCCGGCCCCGGCCTGCCCTCCGACGGCACCGGCGGCTTCGAGAGCGGCAGCTACAGCGGCGGCGTCGACATGGAAACCGAGCGCAAGCTCAACATGTCCCTCGCCGAACTCGAACTCTCGGTTCGGGCTACCAACTGCCTCGAAAGCGAAGGCATCACCACCGTCCGCGACCTCGTCAGCCGATCCGAAGATCAACTGCTCGGCGTTCGTAACTTCGGCGAGACGACCCTCAAGGAAGTCCGCATCAAACTTCAGGAAATCGGCCTCGACCTCGGAATGGCCGACGCCCGTCGTTAATGTTTTTTGGAGTAGGCGATAGGCAGAAGGCAGTCGGCAGAACCGAATCCTAAGCATTCGACGCTCTGCCCCCTTTGCCTCTACTCGGTGTCCCTTTCTGCCTACTGCCTTCTGCCTACTGCCTTCTGGAACCCAAGCCATGCGTCACCGCAAAGCCGGACGAAAGTTCAAGCGAACCCCCGAGCATCGTCGGATGCTCCTGCGCAACCTGGCCACCTCGCTGTTCGAGCACGAGCGGATCGAGACGACGCAGGCCAAGGCCAAGGATCTTCAGCCCTACGCCGAGAAGCTCATCACCCTGGCTGTTCGCGGACTGCGACGCCAGAAGGCCCTCGGCGGCGAGCATGCCGACAAGATGCCCCTCGCCGAGTTCCGCCGCAGTCTTACCGTCCTGACCCGCAAGGACATTGCCTACAAGCTCTTCCAGGAGATCGCCCCGCGCTACCTGGAACGCCCTGGCGGTTACTCCCGCATCTACAAGCTCGCGCACCGTCGCCAGGGCGATTGCTCGCCGATGGCCCTCATCGAGCTGATCCCCGCTGATGAGCCGGTCCGATCCAAGAGCGTCCAGCCCGAGGTCGTCGGCTCCGCCTGATCGCTTCTGGCCCGTCTGGCCGAAGATCGACCGCACCTCATGGGAGAGAGTCGAGAGCAGACCCCCGCGTTCTGCCTTCGACTCTCTCTCTTTGCGTTTTCACGCGGCCCCATCTGACCGTTCACTCCGCTCCTGCCTCTGCACAAGCCGGCCGTTCGAGGAGTCTCGCACCAATGACCTACGACCCTCAGAACATCTTCGCCAAGATCCTCCGCGGCGAGATCCCGGCCGCGAAAGTCCTCGAAACCAATCACGCCCTGGCCTTCCTCGACATTGGTCCCGTCAACAAGGGGCACGTCCTCGTCATCCCCAAGGCCGAAGCCGCCACCCTCTCCGACCTCCCCGACGACCTTGCCGCCCACATCGGTTCGCTCCTTCCCCGCCTCTGCCGCGCCGTCAAGACCGCCACCGGGGCCGACGCCCTGAACATCGTCGTCAACCACGGCGAGGCCGCTGGCCAGACCGTCCATCACGTCCACTGGCACATCATCCCCCGCTTCTCCGGCGACGCCGTCCACTGGCCCTGGCCGCACCAATCCTACGCCCACGACGAGATGGAGCAGATGCGCTCCCGCATCGCCCAGTCTCTCGACAACGCGAACGCCACCGACTCCTGATCGTCATCCTCGCGCCTCGTTTCCCGGGCCGTTCGATCCCGATCCGACGGCCCTCCGCCGATGGCCTTGAATCGTGATCGCCGCGCGATTTCCCCTCGTTCCGATTGATCCGGATCGACTCTGATCGCCGCGTTGCACCACGGTCATGCTCGTCCCCCTGTAAGCCATCGCGATGTTTGGGTCTTTTCTTCTGTGGATGCGATCGAGAGCCTTCCACAGGCCCTCGACGTCGCAGAGGCCTGCGCGCCACGAATCCCCAAGACCCAGAGGGAGAACTCGTATGGCGAAGACCAAAAAACCACGGCAAGCCAGAGGCTCTGACGCAACGCAAGCGAACCCCTATGCCGCCCCAGTTGCAACCCCGACGTCCTCGACCCCACCCACTGACCTTGCCGTCGGTGAGCCGAGGAACGTACCCATCCGCTTCGACCACCTGAGCGGCGCGTCCAGGCTGGCCTCGCGACAGCAAGGAACCTGGATTCTGATCCTCCTGGTCCTGGTCGTTCTGGGAGCCGTCGCCAATCTGATCCTGGCCTTCGGACTGGGGGGCCTCTCGGGGGCGATCGGAATTCCCGCCGGCGCAGTGGATGCCTCGGCGGCTTCCTTCAACGCGGCCGACCTGCTGATCCAGGCTGGCACCTTCCTGTCCACTACGGCGGTTATCGCCTTTCCCCTCGGCGGCCTGTTCCGCACTGCCTGCAAGCAGGTCCGCGGCAAACCGATCGCGGTCGGTGACCTGTTCGGGGCAATCGACGTCTTCGGTCAGGTCTTCCTTGTCGTGCTCTTGATCGAGATCCTCACGGTGATCGCGGTCAGCGTGGTGGTCCTGCCCTTCTGGATCGCCGTTGCCCTGCTCCCGCCCCGCGATGCCCCGCTCGCCCTTCTGGGAGCTTTGGTCTTCGGAATGATCGCCTTTGCCCTCATCACTAGCCGCTTGATGCTGGCGATCCCGCTGGTCGTCGACGGCCGGCAGAACGCGCTCGCCGCGATCCGCAAGAGCTGGGTGGCCCTTCGCGGTCAGACCCTCTCGGCGATCGCCTTTAACGCCCTCGCGGCGATCGTGGCGAGCCTGGGGGCGATCCTCCTGGGCATCGGGCTGCTGTTCACGGCGCCGATCTATTACGTCGCGATCGCCCTCGTCTATCGCGACCTTTTCCTCGGGAAGTCCGTCGAGACGGCCTGAACCCGCGGTCGCGGCGTTCGATACAACCCTCGCGTCAGGCCCCGCCCCTCGACCCAAGGGGCGGGGCCTGATGACTCCGCACCCCGAGATCGGAGGTCCCCATGCTCGACCGATTTGGCTCTGCCGCTCTCGTGCTCGCCGCCCTCCTGATCGCCCCGGCGACCGCCGCCGACATTCCCCCCGTGCCGGCCGAGAACGGGGTCGGACAGTTCACGCATGATTACGCCAACGTGCTCGACGAGCAGGCCCGGGCCCGCATCGCCGAGGCCCAGCGCGCCGCCTTCGAGCAGCACGACACCCCCATCATCGTCGTCACCATCACCGCGATGGCCGCCTACAACCACCAGGGGCCGATCGATCCGCTCGCTCGCGAGTGGTTCGACGCCTGGCAGATCGGCACGCTCAACCGTCCCGGCGGAGGGGCCAACACGGGCATCCTCGTGCTCGTCAGCCTTGGCGACCGCAGGGCCCGGATCGAGCTGGGGGCCGACTGGGGCCGCCGCTGGGACGACTTCTCCCAGCGCGTGATGGACACCGAAATGATCCCCCGCTTCAAGCAAGGAGACTACAGAGCCGGCATTGTCTCCGCAGTCGCTTCCCTCTCCGAAATGGCCGCGATCGGTCCCAACGGATCTCCGCCGAAGCCGCGGCTCGGCCAACGCATCGGCGGAGAGTTCCGCCACCTCTCGCAGACCAATGGACTTCCGCTGATGCTGATCGGAGGCTTGCTTGGCCTGGGAACCCTCGTCCTCGCGCTCGGAATCGTCGCTCCCCAACTCGGATTCCCGGAAAACACTCGGAAGTGGCTGATCTTCGGTGGGCTTGGCCTCATCGCGGCGGCCTTCTTCAGCTGGCTCGTGCTCATCGCGGCGATTGTGATCCTCGCCATCCGACACGCCCCCAGCAGTGGCGACTCCTCCTGGCGAGGCGGCGGTCACTACCGCGGTGGCAGTGGCGGTGGAGGGGGCGGCAGCTTCAGCGGTGGCGGCTTCAGCGGTGGCTCCTCCGGGGGCGGCGGCGCCAGCGGTGGCTGGTGAGCACGCGGGCCGATCGCCTGCTTCCTGACGAGGGAGGGCCGACCATCGACCCTCCCCCGCCGTCGTGCTGGCCCGGCAGATCCAAAGCCGTCCCGCCCGGCATCTCCACCTCCGGATGGCCCCGGTCCTCGCTCCTCCTCAATCTCAACCGCGGAACGCGTTTCCGACCTCCCCCGGAAAATTTCTTTCCCCATGCCTCTTGATCGTCCGATCTTGGTTGTATATACATCTTGCGAAGGAGAATGCCATGACCCCCGAGGAGTCTCGAGCGACCGCCTGGCGATTGGGCAGGCAATGCCTGGCGATTCGGATGCGGTTGCTCAACCGCGTCGTCGGTGGGATCTACGACGACGCCTTGCGGCCGATCGGCGTCCGGATTGCGCAGTTCAGCCTGCTCACGGCCATTGCCGGCACCGAGCCGATCCGCCCCGGCGACCTCGCGACGCTCTTGCGGATGGACAAGTCCACCGTCAGCCGAGACGTCGACCGCCTGAAGGCCAGCGGCTGGGTCGTCACCGAACCAGCCCCGAAAGGCCGAGGCCAGGTCCTCCTCCTGACCGAGGCCGGCCGAGGTATCCTCGCCGCCTGTCTTCCCGCCTGGGAAGCCGCTCAGGCCGAGGCCGCCCGGCTGCTCGGCCCCGAGGGCGTCCGCTCCCTGCACGACGCCGCACCCGAGTTTCCCCCCAAATGCTAGGTTTTCCCGTATCCTGAAAGTTGTATCTACAACAAAAGGACGCTTCGATGAATCGGATCGCGCTGCGGATGCTGATGGGGGACCGTGGCAAGTACCTCGGCCTGATCTTCGGCGTCACCTTTGCCACCCACCTGATGAGCCAGCAGGTTTCGATCTTCATGGGGATCGTCTCCCGCACCGGCAACGCGATTCTCGACGTTCGAGACGCGGACATCTGGGTGATGGATGAGCGCGTCCGCTTTGTCGACGAGGCTCCGCCCATGCCCGACTCCGACCTGATGCGCGTTCGAGGCGTGCCGGGGGTCTCCTGGGCGGTCCCCCTGTACAAGGGGGCGGCTCGGGCTCGGCTCGAAGACGGCGAGGTCCGCAACCTGATGCTCACCGGGCTCGACGACGCCTCGCTCGTCGGCGCACCGTCGCACCTGATCGCCGGCCGGCTCGACGACCTCAGAAGGCCCGACGCCGTCATCCTCGACACCGCCGGCTACGAGTGGATGTGGGGCAAGGAACCCTACCGCCTTGGCCGCACCTTCCAGATCAACGACCGGCGGGCCGTCCTGGTTGGCGTCTGCTCGGTCGGATCACCGTTCTTTTCGGTTCCTCAGGTGTACACCCGATACAGCAACGCCCTGCGATTCGCCCCTCCCGAACGCAACGCCATGACCTACGTCCTGGCCTCCCCTCGGCCGGGCGAGGACCCCCGCCTCGTCGCCGAGCGCATCACCGAGCAGACCGGCCGCCTGGCCCTGACCCGCTCCGCGTTCTTCTGGAAGACGATCCGATACTTCCTCTCCTCGACCGGCATCCCGGTCAATTTCGGCGTGACGATCGCGCTGGGCTTCCTCGTCGGCGCCGCGGTCACCGGCCAGACCCTCTACCTGTTCACGATCGAGAACCTTCGCCAGTTCGGCGCGCTGAAGGCGATGGGCGTCCGGAACGGCCGGATCCTTCGGATGATCCTCCTACAGGCGACGGTCGTCGGTGGTCTCGGCTACGGCCTGGGGGTGGGGATGACCGCGATCTTCTTCATCACCACTGGCCAGGTCACCCACCTGGCCGGCCTTGCGATGACCCCAGTCGCCTTCCTGGGCACCGGCCTGGCCGTTTTCGTCATCATCCTGCTCACGAGCTTCATCAGCGCCCGGAAGGTGCTCGCTCTCGAACCCGCCGTGGTCTTCCGAGGCTGAGTGATCTGCATCGCTCATTCAGACAAGTGAATCACAACGTTTTTCGAAACTCAGGCCCGACGGAGTCTCTTTTCATGACCCTGCTCGTCGAGCATCCCCGTGCCGAACGTTCTCCGATCGATGAGGCTCGTCCCCTCCCTCCGGCGGTCCGCTGCCGAGGCTTATCGAAGGAGTTCGGTACAGGAGAGGCGCGATCGACCGTCCTTCGGGGGATCGACCTCGACGTCCCGCCCGGCGAGCTGACCCTCTTGGTCGGCCCCTCCGGTTGCGGCAAGACGACCTTGATCTCGATCATCGCCGGTCTGCTCAACCCGACCTCCGGCTCGGTTCAGGTTCTCGGCCGCGACCTCGGTACGCTTTCGGGAAACGAGCTGGTCGACTTCCGGGCGGCGCACATCGGCTTCGTCTTCCAGCAATACAACCTTCTCCCTGCCCTCTCGGCCGCCGAGAACGCGGCCGTCCCCCTGGTCATTGCCGGGGTCCCCTGGGCCGAGGCGGTCGCCCGAGGCCGGGCGATGCTCGACGCCGTCGGCCTGGCTCACCGGGCCGACGCCCCGCCGTCGCAGCTCTCCGGCGGCCAGCAGCAGCGGGTGGCGATCGCTCGAGCCCTGGTCAGCGAGCCTCGCCTGCTCGTCTGCGACGAACCGACCGCCGCCCTCGACGCCTCCTCCGGCCGGACCGTCATGGAACTGATTCGCTCCGTCTCTGTCCGCCCCGACCGCGCGGTCATCGTCGTCACCCACGACTCCCGCGTCCTCGACCTCGGAGACCGCACCATCGCCATGGTCGACGGCATGATCGACTCGGTCTCGGTTCGATCGTGAATTCAATGACATGAACTTGTGATCCTTCAAGACGGCCCGACGATCGAGCCGTCGTCCCGACCTCGGAGAGCCTGATGAACCTGATTTCAAGCTTGATGGGCCGCCTGGCGATCCCGGCCCTCGCGCTGACGATGGGCACGCTGGGGGCGTATCATGTCCACCGGGAATCGCAATCGCCCGGCGCGTCCGAGCCCCCGGCCTCGCCGTCGACCTCCCCCTACGACGAGGCGATCGCGGTGGCCGGCCTGGTCGAGGCCCGATCCGAGAACATCGCCGTGGGATCGGCCCTGTCCGGGGTCGTGCTGGAGGTCTTCGTCTCCGGCGACCGCGTCGGCGCGACGGTCGCCGCCGGCGACCCTTTATTCCGGGTCGATGACCGTCATCTGAGGGCCGAGCGCGCCGCGGCCCAGGCTCGGCTCGACGCCGCCGCAGCCCGGCTCGATCGACTCCGGATCAGCCCCCGGCCCGAGGAGATCCCCCCGAGCCTCGCCCAGATCGAGACGGCTGAGGGCCGCGTTGCGCTGGCCCTTGATAAGCTCGAACGCGCCCGGAGGCTCGTCGGCCGCGATGCCGTCTCGACCGAACGGCTCGTCGAACGCGAGCTGGAATACCGCATCGCCTGCGCCGAGCTTGACCGCGTCCGAGGCGAGCACGCCTTGCTCATCGCCGGTGCCTGGGAAGCCGATCTCTCGGTCCTGGAGGCCGAGCAGGCCCAGGCCGCCGCCGAGGTCGCCCGGCTCGAGGTCGAGATCGACCGCGCCACCGTTCGAGCCCCCATCAACGGCACGGTCCTTCGCGTCTCGGTTCGCCCCGGAGAACAGGTCGCGGCCCTCCCCGACGCCCCGCTCGTGGTCCTCGGCGATCTCTCGGCCGTCTTCGTCCGTGCCGAGGTCGACGAGGAAGAGATCCCTCGGCTCCGCCCCGGCGCTCCCGCCCGAGCCTTCACCCGGGGCGACGGCCAAAATCCCCGGCCGCTCCGGTTCGTCCGGGTCGAGCCCCTGGTCCTTCCCAAACGTTCGCTCACCGGCTTGGGTGGAGAACGTGTCGATACCCGAGTCCTTGAGGTCCTCTTCGAGGTTGAAGACCCCCATTCGACTCCCCTCTTTGTCGGTCAGCAGATGGACGTCTTCATCGACACCCGCCCTTCGCCAACCCTCGCATCTGACGATCCTCGCCGGGAATCGGAGTAATCACCGCGTCCCGGCCGAGGCTCGCCGTTCTTTCGATCGCTCGTTCGGCTCGCCCTGCCTTCCCCCTCCCTCTCCCCCGATCGCACGGGGGAAGCAGGGGGAAGGCAAGGCTTGCCGTGTT
Organism: Tautonia rosea; assembly: GCF_012958305.1. Lineage (NCBI taxonomy): Bacteria > Pseudomonadati > Planctomycetota > Planctomycetia > Isosphaerales > Isosphaeraceae > Tautonia > Tautonia rosea. The sequence goes on from NZ_JABBYO010000010.1 coordinate 111,914, forward strand.
GATGAGCGATTGCTTACGTCTTCGGGCCGCCCATCGACCTCGCCGAGGCCAGCGCCAGCAGGGCATAGGCGGTCACAAGGTTCGGGTCCCCTTCCATCCAGCGATCAGCCGGGTTGACCCACTCGCCGAGCTCCCCCTGACGCTCGGCCAGCGCCGCGACCAGGTCGGCCCGCCAGTCGTGCGAGACCCCTTCGGCATCCACCAGGGCCGGATCGCCGAGCGCCGCCAGGGCCTTGGCGAAGGTCTGGTAGTAGTAGAACAGACCTTGCTGGCCCAGCCCCGGATTCTCGTCGAGCGCGTAGTTCTGCCGGATGAACTCATAGGCTGCCTTCACCCGAGGGTCATCCATCGACAAACCGGCATACACCATGCTTTTGAGCCCCGCATAGGTCATGCTCGCATACGACCGCAGGCCGCCGCCGGGGGCGTCGCCGGCCTGGCTCTCGCCACCGTTGGCCGGGGTGTAGATGAACCCGCCGTCGTTGACCTTCTTGGCGAACGGCTGATCGTTGAACTCGCTGTCGAGGTTCTGCGACCTTGAGACGAACAGCAACGCCTTCTGCAAGGCCGGGTCGTCCTCGGGCAGACCCGTTTCCCGAAGCGCCTCGATCATGAACGACGTGTTCGACATGTCCGGCCGGCTTTTGCCGCCGTATCCGGCCCCACCGTAGAACGGGTCGGCCGGGGTCTTCCCCTCGGTTTCGTCCCACTGCAGGCCGATCAACGATGACTGCCCCCCTGCAATCGCCGCGTCGTAACGGTCTCCGACCCCTTTGGCCTTGGCCTCATGAAACGCCATGATCCCGATGGCCATCAAATAATTCGCATGCGGCCCCTCGGCCTGCCTCCCGTCCGGGCCGATCGTCTGCTCGATCAGCGCCAGCCCTTTTTCCACCACCGGATCGAACGGTGTGACCCCCGACCGCAAGAGGCTCGTCACCACCAGGCCCGTAATCCCCGGGCTGATGTTCGTCGACCACCCGCCTCCTTCTTCCTGCCTGCTCTTGAGAAACGCCACGCCCCTGGCCGTCAGCGTCTCACTGCTCGGGCTTCCCTGCTCCTGCCCGATCGCCCCCGATCGGCCCCCGATCGCCCAGAACCCGAGCACCCCCGCTCCCGCCCCTTGAAGAAATCGCCGACGGTCTTGTCTCTGGTGCAACACGTCTGTCTGCCTCCGTTTCCGTTTGACCGTTCCGATTCCGGTTCCGCGTTCCTCATCCACGAGCCGAGCGGGACCGCCTCAGGCGCTCGTCAAAACGCGTTTTCATTATAGCCACGGTCCACGCGATTTCGCCCTGATTCGTCCCTCGGTTTCCTCCATCATGCCTCGAAGAGCGGTGGGAGATCGCGCGCCCCGTGAAGGATACGGATGATTTCGATGCCATCGCCATCTGCGGTTGGACGGTAGAAGACGACGTACTTCCAGACGGTGAAGTGACGGAGATTCTGCGCGAACTCTTCGGCGGAAGCCCCCATCAAGGGATGGTTCGCGTATCGCTCGCATCCTTCGTCAAGCATCTCGGCGAAGCGATCCGCGAGCTGCGAACCTTGCGTGTCCAGGTCGTCGAAGATCCCCTCCAGGTCTTCCTGAGCCTGTCGAGAGCGGATGACCCGGGGCATCAGCCCACATCCTTGCCGTCCCGCCGACGGCGGCGAACCGTCGCGAGCGAGCCTTGAACATCCAGCGGCGCCACCTCGCCCCGGTCGGCCTGGTCGATGCCGATCTGGATCTCCTTCCGCAGTTCTTCGAGCCTCATCTCCCGGATGCGGTCCCGCTCCTCCAGCAATCGAAGGGCCTCGCCCACCACCTCGCTCGCCGACAGATACCTCCCGCTCTCCACCTTGCTTCGGATGATCTTCTCCAGCTCCGGCGTCAGGGAAACGTCCATCGAACCGGCTCCTTTTCGATCGCGTCGGCCTCCCCCGTCAGAATACGTCCCGATCGCGCAGCCTGTCAAAAGACTGCGATCCCCCTCAGGCACCCGAGGCGCCGAGCGCCGCCCCGCGCCCGAATCCAGCGTCTGTGTGCCCCGCTCGCCTCGTGCAGGGGAGCGGGAACGATGCCGATCTCAGCTTCTCCGACGGGGCCAGGGGTCGGGAGCGATCGGCGGAAGGGGGAGGGGGGAGGCGAGAGGGGCCGCCCTCCCCTCCTCCATGAGGGAGTCCGGCAAGGGCCCTGGCTCAGCGGGCCGGCGCATGCGGCCGACGACGGCGATGCAGGCCGACACCGACGCCGACGACCGAGGCGAGGCCGACCAGCACGATCGACGACGGCTCGGGGATGGCCGTCAGTCGGAGCTGCCAGGAGCCGAGCGAACCCGAATCGCCGTCGGCGTTGTCGCTGATCGACAGCCGCCAGGTCCCCGCGGCGAGGACGCCATTGAAGGCCGAGAGCAGCGAGACGGAGCCTTCGACCGTCGTGGCGAAATAGTCCCCACCAGGGATGTCGAAATTATTGCCACCCCCCTTGGCGGCGGCCCAGAGGTCGCCCGTGAAGGCGTCGTTGAAGGCGTAGTCTCCGTTGAAATCGGAGGCGTCGCCAACGCCCGAATTCCCCGTGCGGTCGATCCGGTTGAACAGGTCGACTGTCGTGCCCGAATCGACGTGCGTCAAGGAGGCAATCAGGTCGCCGACCCAGGTGTGGGTCAGGCCGAGCAGGGTGACCGTCACGTCGGTGATGGCCAGGGACTCGGAGACGACGATGTCCGAGGTGAGAACGCCCGGGGTGCCCCCGGAGGACTGGGGGATGTCCCCACCAGCCCCCGTGAAGGTCAGGGTCTCCGCCCGGGCGAAACCGGCGCCGGCCAGCAGCAGGGCTACGCAGGCCGTCATGCGGCAAAGCAATTTCATAAGTGATTCCTCAAAAGGTGCGAGATAAAGGTGTGAACGAACGGCATCCATCCATGAAAAACAACCCCGGCCGGCGTCGGTTGGTGCGCGGGCACCTCAGTGGCCCGAGCGATTCGGAGCGAACGTGCCGTCGATCGCCGGCGGCTCCCTGCGGTGCATGAGCGATTTGAGCCGTTCCCGGACCTCATCGCAACACATTTTTCCCATGACGTTATAATTCAATATCACCGACCCCGAACCGTAGGTCCCCTGACACCGACCGCGGTTTTCCGATGCCTGAGGCACCCAAGGCGTCGGGAAACGCCTTTTGCGCGACGCTCAAGGCCGACAGCGCACTTCGACGCCTCTCGCGGCCTCGCGTCCCGATCTCAGGGAGAAGGGAAGTCCCGTAGGGTGTGTCGAGTCCTCGAAGACGCACCGATCCACCTTGTAAACTCCAGAGATACTCCAGGAAGCCGGGGGCCAGGCCGCCCTGATCGGCTCATTCGACCGCGGGACGACATCGCCGGGGGGGCGACCGCTCATGCTGCTGATGGCCATCGAGCAGGACGACCGGATCATCTGGGTCGTCGTCGAGCAGCACCGGCCGAAGGGCCGCATCCGCAGCCGGATCGTGCTCCACCTCGGCCAGTATCGGGATCGTGACGAGGCCGAGGCCGCCTTCCTCGATCGGTTGCAAACCAGCCCCATGCTCCACGCCGTCGCCGAGCGCTGGGCGGCGAACGCCGAAGACGTCCTCACCGACCGCAAGGCGCGGGCCCGCTTCCTCTTGCACGGCGTCAGCACCGGTGGGATCGCCGAGTACGCCGACGACTTCCTGCTCAAGCGTGAGCAGCAGGAACGGCAGGCGAGGGAGCGTGCCCGCGCCGCCTCCTGGCCCGCCGGGATCCCCTCCGTCGCCTTCGCGACGCTCGGCCTGCCGACCGCCGCGTCGCTGGCCGAGATCAAGGCCGCCTACCGCCGGCGAGCCTTCCTCCTCCACCCGGACCGCGGCGGCGACCACGCGGCGATGGTCGCGCTGAACGCCGCCTACGAAGATGCGGCCTGGTACGCCGAGTGGAGGGGCTGAGCTGATCGCGGGCGCCATCTCTGTGCTGCACGCAGGAACGTGCACGCTCGTCCCGTTCGCCTTTCGAGCGACTTCTCCCCGTGCTCACCCGATTCAGGTGACTGCCCCTGCCGATATTCCCGATCTTATTGGCGTGGGGAATGTCGCTTCGACCGTTCCCGAACGATCGCCCTGGCCCTTTGCCCGGCGCGATGGGCTTCCCCGCTCTTTGACAACCCGAGCAGGTTCCAAACAGACACTCATTTGAGCATTGGGGTGCCTCTGGGTGTCTCGACCCCGCAGGATCGATCCGCGAGCACGACGCCAACGCGGTCCGCTCACATCCCAACGCGCGAAACAAACCCACTTCGACCGGAGCCGCCCGCGCGAAACGAAGCCGTCGCACCGGCGCACGATTCCCGAAACGAACCGGAGCTAATCCGCGCAAGTCGCTCACTTCAAAAGTGTTCGTTCAATCGCCCCAGGCGCACCGAGGCGCACCAGGGCCGCATTTCCGGGCGCACCGAGCCGCGCACCGAGCGACCCAATTCCCTCCCCCCCCCAACTCCCTTCCCCCCATCCGTGTTCCATCCGTGTTCCATCCGTGTTCCATCCGTGGCCAAAACTCCCTTCACCAAACAAAGCCAATCCCTGGCCGAGCCGATTCCCGAAACGAACCGGGTCGAATCGACGTAAGCCCTTGCCAGCAAATCCTCAACGGCCCCTTCTCCCCGGCGCACCGGAGGCGCACCAACGGGGGCGCACCGGGCGCACCGAGGAGAGTCGGGCCGGGGATCAGTCGCCGTGCTTCTCGCGGAGGCGGCCGGAGAGGCGGAGGATCAGATGGGCGCGCTCGAACTGGTCGACCCATTCGGCCGTGACCGAGGCCAGCTCGTCGTCGGGAGGGGGGACGAGGCCGGTCGGGCAGCTCGGGCCGAGCTGGTCGGTGGCGAGCTTGCGGTAGCGCGAGAGGGTCCGGTCGCCGAACCGGGAGACCTCAAAGAAGTCCTCGCTCAGGAAGACGACGGTGGGCACCCGTCGGCCGTCGTTGATCCGAAGCAGGTCCGAGACCTCGGGCAGCGCGTCGCGGTCGAGGTAGCGGATCTCGATCGCCGAGGGATTGGCCGCCGCGATGTGGTCGAGGATCGGGCACTGATACACGCAGTCGCCGCACCAGGTCCCCGCCAGGCAAAGCACCGGCATCCTCCGAACGAACCCGCCGATCACCCCCTTCTGGGCCTCGGTCAACCGCACCCGATCATGAATCGCCGCCCATTTGCCCCGTTCCGCCTCCGACCCGTACTTCGCCAGGAAGTCTTGATATCCCAGCGCCTCGCCGAACACCTTGCCCCAGTCGATCATCAGCCTCGCTGTCCTTTCGTCAGTCGTTTATGTGATGGCTTGATGCGTTTGAGAAGCCCTTCATGAAACGTCCAACAGCCAGGTGCTTCTCACCGCTTCAGGAACGGAGCGATGGTAGCCCTTCAGCCCCCCGCTGCCCAGCCCCTTCGACGTTCCGGAAACGCAACGAGACGCCCCCCGGCGGGGAGATTTCCCGCCAGGAGAGGCGTCTCGGTTCAACCCAGAGAACGGAGGGAATCAGCCCCCCTTGCCCCGGCTCACGACTGCGGCGAGGCGGCCTGAGGCGAGGCCATTTGGCCCGTCGGCGCGACACCCTGGTAGCTCGGGGCGACGGTCTCAACCGGCACCATCACGGTCGTCGTCACCGGGATTTGGCGGGTCGCCTGGCGGGGGACGCACCGGGTGACGGTCACGGGCACCTGTTCCGGGATCGTCACCGGCACCTGTCGCGTGATCGTCTCCTGAACGGGGACCATCTTCGTCGTGTAGGTCGTCACCGGCACCTGAACAGCGCGGGTCACGGGGACCTGTCGGGTGATCGTCTCGGTGACAACCCGCGTCCGGGTGGTCATGACGGTCACGGGCACCTGTTCCGGGATCGTCACCGGCACCTGCCGGGTCATCGTCTCGGTGACCTGCCGGGCCCGGACGGTCGGAACGTGGTCGGTCCGGGTCTCCTGGGTCATGGTGACCCGGGTCGTCGGAACGGTCTCGGTGATCTGCCGAGAGACCATCTGGGTCACCGGCACCTGAACGTCACGGACCTCCTCGCGGGGGACCATCCGGGTCACCTGAACGGGGACCTGCTGGTGGCGGACCTCCGGCACCTGCACGGTCGTCTGCACCGGGACGGTCTCGCAGCGCTGGCGGGTCACAAAAGAGGTTTCCTGAATCTGATGTCGGACCGGATTGGGCACGTAAACCGTCTTCGTCGTGTAGCTCGGGGCACACGAGCTGCCGCAGCCCGATCCATGCCCAAGGCCCAGGCACGAGAGCCCCAGACCATGATGCCCGCCGACCGGGACCGTCACCGTCTGATAGCCCCCCTGGTCGACGCAGACCTCCCGAGTCCGGGTCACCGGCACCTGCTCGGCGACCGTCTGCGTGACGTAGCTCGTCCGGACCTGCGGGACCATCACCGTGTACGGCTGCGACTGCATGACCGTCTCGACCACTCGATCGAGCACCGTGTGCCGCTGCTGGATCGTCTGGGTCGTCGTCACCGGCTCGCAGACGGTCCGGGTCACCTGCTGCTGGACCGTCTCATACCTGGGAATGTTCACCACATACTGCCGAGGCACCGTCACCGTCTCGTACAGGGTCCGCGTGACCGGGATCTGCTCGGTCTTGTACTCGGTCCGGTACTTCGTCTGGGTCGTCTGCACCGGCACCTGCTCGGTGACATACCGCTGGACGGGCACCTGTTGAGTGACGTATTCGGTCCGGTACTCGGTCCGGGTCGTCTGCACCGGCACCTGCTCGGCCACGTACCGCGTGACCGGGATCTGCTCGGTCTTGTACTCGGTCCGGTACCTCGTCTGCATGATCGTCTCCGGGACGGTGTCATAAACCGTCTCGGTGATCGTCTTCATGGTCGTCACGGTCTGGGGAACCATCGTCGGACCGCACGGCAGCCCAACCGGCTCGACCGACAGACACGACAGGCTCGGGCTCCCGATCCCACATCGGAAACAGGCCGACGCCGAGCCCGATCCCCCCAGAACCATCGCCGCGGTCGCCGCCAGCAGCAGACCGCCCCGCTTCATCCGCCTCATGACTTCGCGCTCCCCAAAGGTGCTCATCACTTGCCCCATCGCCCAAAGACGACCTGTCGCGACGCAATCGCTCCCGATCCCCCAGGCGGTTGTCTTCTCCCGATCGCTGCACCTTTCCGGTTTAGCCCATCATTCGCGTCAGTTCAAGAAATTAATTTGGAGGATTTGCGGATTCTGGGACGATTTTGCGGCCGGGTATTCCGAGCAAACTCAACTAATGAGCAGGGAAACCGCGCTTCCCGAGACGTGCGGTGTGGTCGTTGGTCCAAATCCGATAGGCGCAAAAAAAAACCCGGTCCCCCCCGAGGGGACCGGGCATAGCCAGGGAGAACGACGCTTGCTCGTGACTTCGTCGGTCTGGATCGAACAGAGGGCCGAGACCCTTTGTGTCCGAAAGGACGCGGTCAGAGGCGAGCAATTCAGTGCCGAAGCACCCCAGATGCCAGGACGGCCCGAAATACGCGATTCGAGGTAGGTGAAGTGGACGGATCTTTTTCTGCAATCAAATGTTAAGATTCCAGGAAAAAATTCGGGTATGGTCAATGTCTTAGACTCCCTGCCCGATTCTTCGGCGGTCGTGCTTGCCTGATCGGCAGAAGCCGGAGGGCCCGACGCCGATCCGGGTCGATTGCCTGGCCCGCGGCCGCTAGAATGGGGAACCGAAAACGCAAAGCGGTGGGACGCACCAATGCACCATTGATGCAACCGAACCCGTTGGGGTGGATACGGCTGATGACGACCAAGGTGTTTGTGCTCGGGCTCGACGGGGCGACCTGGGACATTCTCGGGCCGCTGGCCGATGCCGGCGCGCTGCCGAACCTGGCGAGGTTGCGGCAAGAGGGGGCCTCGGGCACCCTGCGGTCGATCTTCCCCCCTCTGAGCCCGGTCGCCTGGACCGGGGTGATGACTGGGAAAAACCCGGGCAAGCATGGCGTCTTCGAGTTCCTCGAATTCGAGCACAACCCGCTCGGCGGCCGGGTGAACACGTCGCGGTCGATCCGGTCGGAATTGCTCTGGGAGATCGCCGGCCGTTTCGGCAAGCGGACGATCGCCGGGGCCGTGCCGATGAGCTACCCCCCGCGCCCGAGTCCTGACGGCTTCTTCCTCGGCGACTTCCTCAGCCCGCCGAACGCCAGGGACTTCTCGACCGACCCCGCTCTCTTTGCCGAGCTGGAAACGGCCCTTGGCGAAGCGTACCGACCCTGGGACACCTCCGTCCACGACGGCGGCAATGAGGCCCAGGCGCTCGCCTCCTTAACCGACTTCCTCGACCACCACCTCCGCGCTGTTCGGTTCCTGATGGACGCCCGACCTTGGGACCTGTTCGTCTACGACCTGATGGCCACCGACCGCATCCAGCACGAACTCTGGCACGCCTGGGACCCCTCCCACCGACTGGCCAAAGGACGGCGCGACCTGGCGAAGGTCCGCGACGGCTTCATCGCCTTCTGGTCGAAGCTCGACGCCGGAATCGGTGAGATCGAGGCCGCCTTGCCTGCCGATGCAACGTTGATCTTGATGAGTGACCACGGCTTCGGCCCCGTCGAGCACTTCGTCAATTTCAACGTCTGGCTCCTGGAGAAAGGGTTCATTCAACTGATCAACACCCCTTATGTGATGCAGAAGTACTGGTGCTACAAGCGAGGGGTGACGCCGGAGTGGATCTATAACATCATGGCCCGCTTCGGCCAGGCGAAGCACCGGGTCAGCCGGTTCGGCGGCAGCCAGGACAACGGGCTCGACCGCCTGGCCGAGTCGGTCTTCCTTTCACGTCGTCATATCGACTGGTCAAAAACCAAGGCATACGCTCAGGGGAACTTCGGCCAGATTTTCCTCAACCGGATCGGCCGCCAGCCGAGCGGGTGCGTGGCCGAGGCCGACGTCCGCCCGATCCTCGACGACCTGAAGGCCGAGTTAGCCGAGTTGACCCATCCCGAAACCGGTGATCCGCTGGTCGATCGCGTCTACGAGGCCGACGAACTCTACAACGGCCCGATGAGCCGCCTCGCCCCCGACCTGACCGTCGTCCTGGCTGACTGGCGCTACCGGACGATCGGCCTGCACGACTTCACGACCCACAAGGTGATCTCCCCCGCCTTCGGCCCGACCGGCGACCACCGGATGGAAGGAGTCTTCGTCGCCAATGGCCCCGGCATTCAGCCCGGCGCCTCGCTGAGCGACTCCGCCACCCTGCTCGACATCGCCCCGACCGTCCTGCACTTGCTCGGCGTCCCAAGCCCCGACGACCTCGACGGTCGCCCCCTCACCGAGGTCCTCGACCCGTCCTTCCAGCCCGATCGCGCCACCCAGCTCGCCCCCTCCTCCTCCAACGGCGACGGCTCCCCATCCGCCAGCCTCGACGAGGAAGACGACGAGGCCGTCAAGCAGCGTTTGGCGGACCTCGGGTATCTCTGATCGCTGGATCTGGGTCGGATCGTGGCGGCTGATCGGGCGGCAGACGCCCCGCAGATTCCTTGTAACCAGGTGTTCCAGCCAATTGACAACGGCGAACAACAGGGTAAACTGGACGTTTTGCCGCATCGTATCGACTCTCTGGGACGCGCTGCAAAGGTGAACCCAGGGTTCTGATGTGGATATGGATCATCCCGAGGAGCACCCTTGAAGGACCGACGTGTCGGCCTTGAAGGGGTCGGGGACGCCCGAGGATCGCCAGGACGACCGAAGACCTATGCCCACGATCAATCAGCTCGTCCGCAAGCCGCGGAAGCAGCAGTATACAAAGACCAAGTCGCCGGTGCTGGAGGCCAACCCGTTCAAGCGGGGGGTTTGCCTGCAGGTCAAGACGATGACGCCGAAGAAGCCGAACTCGGCCCTGCGGAAGGTCGCCCGCGTGCGGCTGTCCAACGGCAAGGAAATCACGGCCTACATCGGCGGCGAAGGCCATAACCTGCAGGAGCACTCGATCGTGCTCGTCCGCGGGGGCCGGGTCCGCGACCTGCCGGGCGTCCGGTACCACATCGTCCGCGGCGTGCTCGACTCGCTCGGCGTGGCCGACCGCAAGCAGGCCCGCTCGAAGTACGGTGCCAAGGCCAAGGCCGCCCCGGCCGCCAAGGGCGCCCGCAAGAAGTAATCGCCAGCCTTCGGCGATGGACCGACCGACCAAGGGGCGCTGGCCAAAGTGCCCCAGCCAGGCCAAGCCCGACGGGTGCTCCTCGACGTCCCTCGCGGTCCGGCTGGCCGACCTGGCTCAAGACTCGATCGCCTTCCGGCCTTTCCGGCGAGCTTCGGTCTTACGATGTCGCCCCTGGCCCTCGCCCGGTGATGCTCCTGTCGCCTGCCTCGACTTCAACCGGATTTCTCTGGCCCCTCGCATTCACGGAACCGATCCGACCATGGCCCGCAAGTTCACCGCCAGCAAGTCGCAGCTCCGCCCCGACCCGAGGTTTGGGTCGAAGCTGGCCAGCAAATTCATCAACTGCCTGATGTACGACGGCAAGAAGAGCGTCGCTCAGCGCGTCTTCTACGATGCCACCGACCTGATCCAGAAGCGCCTGCCGGACATCGACCCACTGGAAGTCTTCGTCCGGGCGGTCGAGAACGTGATGCCGGTCATCGAGGTCCGCTCGAAGCGCGTTGGCGGTGCCACCTATCAGGTGCCGATGCAGGTCAAGAAGAACCGCCAGCAGACCCTGGCGATTCGCTGGATCCTGATGGCCGCCCGCGAAAAGAAAGGGCGACCGACCCACGTCAAGCTCGCCGACGAGCTGATCGCCGCCTTCAACCGCGAAGGCGCCGCCATGAGCCGTCGCGAGAACGTCCACCGCATGGCCGACGCCAACAAGGCCTTCGCCCACTTCGCCTGGTAATCTCAAGCGCTTCCTGATCGTTGCATCTCGGGCTTCGGGACTCCTTCGTTTTGACGAGGGAGTCTCCTGGTCCGTTTTTTCTTGGCTGATCGACGGCCGTGCCTGAGGCCTCTTCGAGCCGTGTCCCTCTCGATTCGACCGTTCCGGATCGCCGACGCCCCGGCCTTGCTGGCTTTGTTCCGGGACACGATTCGCCGGGTCAACAGTCGCGATTACTCGCCTGAGCAGATCACGGCGTGGGCCTCGGACGAGATCGACGAGGCGGCCTGGGCCTCGCGGTTTGAGGGTCGGTTCGTGGCGGTCGCCGAGGCCGATGGACGGATCGCCGGCTTCGGCGAGCTGGAGCCGAACGGTCATATCGACCGCTTCTTCGTCTCGGCCGACCATCAAGGGCTCGGCATCGGTCGGGCCTTACTCGAAGCGATTGAGGTTGAGGCCAGGCGGATCGGCCTCCGCCAGCTCGATGCCGACGTGAGCCTGACGGCCGTCCCGTTCTTCGAGCGGCGAGGCTTCGAAACGCGATCGCCTCAGATCGTTACCCTGCGCGGGGTCGAGTTCCACAACGTGAAGATGACTCGGGCGCTCGACGGATGACTCGCTGAGTCCGACGAATTCGAGGTGCCAGTTCCGCCGATCGGTTCGGTTCGGAAAATTCTCCGTGGCCAGAATCGATCGGACGCGGTAGGCTCAAGCGTACCATGAAACCCCCCTTGATTCCCCCTGCCGACGCTCCCGACGACGGTCCCGATCGGCCGATCCGATCGCGACCTGCCACGGACCTCGGCACCCCGTTTGTTGTCACGGCTGACGCGTCGAACGTCGGACCGGTCATTGTGGATTTTCCGCGCACTCGCGGTTATTCCGAACCCTCGACGGCGTCGACACCACCGTCGAGCCCACCCACCATCGCGGGCTTGCCGCCGTTCGAGCTTCGGGCCTTGCGAATCACGGATGCCGGTTGGGGGGCCGGATGGGAGCTGTGTCCGGCCCCTCCGCGACGCTCGTGGATGGATGGCCATCCGCATGCGTACCACTGTTTGCCACTGGTGGTGGCCAATCAGTGGGGATGGCAAATTCATTGTCCCGTGGATGTGAGGATCGTCTGGGACGGGTCTCCCGAGCTGTCGGGCCTGGTGGTCGAACTCGACCCCGTCTATCAGGTGACGATCAAGAGCCAGTTCGGCCAGGGGATCGTGACGTTTTCTCCTCCGTGGATGTTTCGGACTCCTCCCGGCTGGGACCTCTGGGCCAAGGGACCGACGAACTTCTGGAAAGCGAACTGTGTGCCTCTGGAGGGGATCATCGAAACATGGTGGCTCCCTTACACGTTCACCTTCAACTGGAAGCTTGTTGAACCGGGGGAGGTGACGTTTGCGAAGGGAGAGGCCATTGGTCAGATCCTTCCCGTGCCTCATCAAACGTTTGCCGAGGCGCGGGCGATCGAGGAACCGCTGAGCGTCGAGCCCGAATTGATGTCCCAGATGGCCTCCTGGCGCGATGAGCGGCAGCGGAGATCAGGCCAGCGGCATCAAAATCACCTGATGTACCGCAAGGCCCAGGATGTCGATGGGCACCTCGTCCGGGTGCCCGTGCCTCCGGTGGGTCCTCGATCTTGCTCAACCGCAACCGACTCGCCCGAGGATCCCCAGGCCGAGCGTTGAGGCTGGGCCTCGGCCGTTTGCTCGTTTCGGACCAGGGCTCGCTGGCGTTTTGACAGCCTCAAGCCAGCGGGTTAGGCTACAACGATCGCGCGTCCTCCGACGCGCTGCGCGGGCATCCGCCCCTCGGGGTTTGATTTCGGTTGGGTTGACGGTCCGGCACTCACAGACCGGGCGGTTTTGCACGATCGGAGCCGGTTCCCGAGTGCGAGATGCACCACGCGGTCATCGGGAGCTGATCACGCTGGGGGCAGGGACTGGCCCGATTCCGACCGAGGGGCCAGAGCCAATGGCGACGACGAGCAAAGTGCACGTGACATGTCCCGGCTGTTCGCGGGTCCTTCGCGTCCCCCGCGAATTTCTCGGCCGACGGGCAGAGTGCAAGTACTGTGATGCGCCCCTCACGCTCGTTGAGGATCCCCCTGCCACGGACCAGTCCGAAGCCGCCTCGATCGACGCGATTTCTGAGGCGGACCACCGGCCCGCCTCGGTTGATGGTCCCACGTCCGATCCGGCTCAGGAGGCTCTGCTCGCCGAGCGAGACGCCCTGATGGCCGACCGGGATGCTCTTCAGGCGAAGATCGATGCGGTGAAGGCCGAGGCAACGACCATGCTGGACGATCTGATCGCCCGGCACGAACTAACCCTGGCCGAGCTGAACGCCGATCGAACTCGGCTCGCCAACGAGCTGAAATCGCAACAGCAGGAGGCCGATCGCCTTCGGAACACCCTGATCACCGAGCGCGACACCCTACGCAACGAACGCGACGCCCTGCTCGATCGGACCGATCGTCTCCAGGCCGAAGCGGCCGAGGCCGCCGATGCCCTGGAGGCCCTTCGCAACGAGGCCGAGGCCGATCGGGTTCGTCTGGCCGGCGAGCATGAGACCACTCGGACCGAGGCCGATCGTCGGCTGGCCGAGCTGACGGCTCAACTCTCCTCCTCCCGGACCGAGGTCGAGCAAGGCGTCCGAGATCGCGATGCCCTGCGGGCCGAGCTGGAGACCGTGAGTGATCAGCTCACGCAGGCCGAGTCTGCGCTGCGAAACCTGGAGCGTCAGCATGCCGACGCTCAGGTCCAGGCGAGGACTCAGATCGATCGCCTGACCACCGAACGGGATGACGCCCTTCGCTCCGGAGCCTCGGCCACCGAGCGCGGCAAGGCCCTGGCCGCGCAGCTTCAGCAGCTTCAATCCGATCGTGATGCCCTGGCCGACCGCCTGCAAGCGCTTCAATCAGATCGGGACACGCTGGCGGCCGATCGCGAGGCGACGGAAAAGGCCCTGACTCAAGCCCGGCGAGACGCCGAGGAGGCTGCCGCCTCTCACGAGCACGATCTGGCCGAGGCGGCCCGGGCCCTCGAAGCCGAGCAAGGCCGATCGCAATCGCTCCGCAGCGAGGTCGCCGATCTGACCGACGCTCGCAACACGCTTCGGGAGGAGTTGACCTCGGCCCAGGCACAGATCAAGGTGCTCGACGCACAGCTGACCCAGGCCCAGACCTCCAGTTACCAGCTTCGAGCGTTGCTTCGCCGCATCGGATTGCCGTTCTGATCGCGGGAGGAAGAGGGGGCCCATTCCTTGGTTCCGGCAAGGGTGAGCCGGTCGATCAGGACCCGCGATCGCCGATGACGACCCGACCAGGGCCGTCGTCGGGCTCGTCGAGGGTGATCCGACGATCGAGAAACGCGGCGACGGTCCGAATGTTGGTTCGCAGGTGCTCGGTGACGTGGGAAACGGTGTAGAGGCTCCGGCCTTCGGCCAGGGCGAGCGGTAGCACGAGCTGATCGGCGCTATGGGCATCAACCGCCCCCTGGCCGGGCGCGTGCAAATGGTCGAGCAGCTCGGCCACGGCCTCGGCGGCGACCTCCTCGGCCGGTTTCCCGCGGGCACCGAGGCCGACGAACGTACTCGGCGGGGTGTCGCCGTCGTGTTCAAGCACCAGGGCGAGGGCGGCTCCCGGAGCCGGGCCAGACCACTCGGCCAGGTCGATGGCGATCTCGGCGTCGATGCCTGCCTCGTTCAGCAAGGCGACGGCACGGTCTCGCATCCGGTCGGCCACCCGTCGCGACCCCAGCTTGCAGGCCCCGGCGACCCCCGAGATCCTCAGGAGAGCCCCCCGGCTCTCGGCGATCAAGGGCCGAGGGTTCCCGTGTTCGATCCAGGCGTCGAGCCTCCCGCCGCCCTGCGGGTAGAAGCCGGCCTCGGGCATCGCCAGGGCGAGGTCGAGTCCCATGAGCTTGAGGTACGCCCTCCAGGTCCGGTCGAGGAACGGAAAGGAGGGGGCCTTCAGGTTGAAGGTGCCGCCGGTCAACGACACCCGGACGCCACGATCGGCGCGCAAGGCGATGGGCAAGGCCAGTGTTTGCAGGACGAGGCAGGTAGACCCCGCCGTGCCGATATCGATGTCCAGGTCGGCCGGCTCGAACGGACGGGGGCGAAAGGTCAGGGCCTGCGAGCCGACGGCCGCTCCTTGCACGGTCGCCCCCGAGAGCTTCGCAGCGGCCATCACGGCCGATCGGTGCTGCGGTCGCAGGCCCGGTCGGTCGCGATTGGCCCGGATCCGGGAAATCCGGAAGGGTCGGCCGGTGAGCATCGCCAGCGTCAGGGCGGTTCGAAGGATCTGCCCGCCCCCTTCCCCATCGGCGCCGTCCAGTTCGACCAAGCGGTTCGAGGAGGACCGGATCGGGAAGTCGTCGGAGGGCTTCGGCGAGGGGGGCGAGTCGTGATCGTGGGTGCTGTCCATCGGGGCAAACCTCGGAAGCGGGGGCGGGGCCGGGCCGCTCCTTCGGCTCGCGGTCAGGCGATGGGGCCCAACGGTCGGTCCATGCCCCGCGTGCGACCGCCAGCGCCGGGCCGGCCCGATCGCCGCGTCGTCATCCCCGGTCGGAGTCGGCGTCCATTCCATTCGATGCGCTCCCTGGTCATCCGGTTCGCAATCGGTCGTGCCGAGGCCGAAGGGGATTGAGGTGGTCTGCGACCACCGATGACGCGATGAGCCGCCGCCGGGAGGTTACTCCTGGCGGGCCGATCCGCTGGCGTTGCCGTTCCCGACGCCGAGTTCAGTCGGATCGACGCGGCGGAGATTACTGGGAGGGGTGATGGGCTCGACCCAGGGAATCTCGGTTGGGCCGGTTGCGGCGGCCCAGATGAACACGACCGTCTGAAGCAATCGGTCGCTCTTGGGCTCGGGCTTGGTAAAGAGGAAGTGCCCGAGGCTTCCCGGCCGGTCGGGCCAGCAGCCGAGAATGAGCACCTGCTCCGGCTCAAGCGTGAGCTTGGCGGTCAGATCCCGGAAGCTTTCTTCTTGCTTCCCTTCCCGCATGATGAACTGCTCGGGCTCGAAAGGCCCGAGGTTCTCGGCCGGGGCGTAGCGCATCTGGTCTGAGCCGTGGTGAATCTCCGGCACCACCCGCATCGCCATGCCGCCGTCGGCCTGCGAGGCCGAAACCCGCATGGCCCCTCGGACCAACTCGTAGTCTCGACCGACCGCGCCGTTGCCAAGACTCAGAAAGAGGGTCTTGTGCGGGGCCGCCTCGTCCGGGCCGAGCATGATCGGCGTGGCATGACCATCGGGCACGGCCACGATGGTCGGGTCGATTCGCTGCCCGACGGGAGCCTCGGGGCTGAGCATCTCCTCGATTTCGGGAGGAAAAACGGTATCGACGACCGCCACCCGCAAGCCGTTGGCTTCCAGCCGCTGCCGCTGCTCGGGGGGAATGACATGCTCGTCGGCCGCCGTCCAGACGATCTCTCGCAGCTCCGGATCGTCGATCGGCCGCGTGGCGATCATCACCTTCAGGGCAATGCGACGAGGTGCGAGCAGGTCGACCAGCTGATCGTTGCCCATCCCGCCCAGCGACACGCCCGAGCGATCCGTCTCGGCCGGCGACTTGATCAGAGAACAGCCGACGGCCATCGACACCGCGGCGATCGTCGAACAGGCCAGAGCCCAGAGGTTGCGATCCATCGGCGGAGTCCTTTCCGCTCGGTGATTCTGGCAGTGCGGACGGCTCGGCTCGGTTCGGCTCGACCCGGCTCGATCCACAAGGCCCGGAACGCCCGGTCCATCCCCGGCGTCTCGCGATTTGCGGACTCTAGGCAACCTGCCTTGTCCTGTCAATCGCGACCTTCGGGGGGAGCTTCGCGGACAGATCGGAGAACGCTTCTGGCCGGGGCCGGTGCCATCGGCTAAAGTTAATGACGTAATGTGCAGCGCCGAAGGCATCCTCTCCCCGGCAAGCGTTTCGATGAACCCTCACCTGCCTCTCGGGGTGACGATGCCCGCCCAACTCTGCGTCCGGTCGAGGTCTGTTCGGCGTCAACGCGTGCGCGACGCTTCAGGGCGCTGGCAATCGCCGAGCCTGAGATTGGCGCGTTGCCCCGGCTTTACCCTGATCGAGCTGCTGGTGGTTATCGCCATCATCGGCGTGTTGATCGCCTTGCTTTTGCCCGCCGTGCAATCGGCCCGAGAGGCCGCCCGACGTGCCCAGTGTGCCAACAACCTGAAGCAGCTTGGCATCGCCCTGCACAGCTACCAGAGTGTGCACCGGACGTTGCCTCCAGGACGAGTTCGCAGCCAGGTGGATGGCCTCGGCCTGGTCTTCTCCACGTTTGCACAAATGCTTCCTCAGCTTGATCACGGGCCGCTGTTCAACGCGATCAACTTCGACCTGAACGCCGATCGTGGCATCGGCTTTCTGGAGAACGACACCGCCCGGCGGACTCGGGTGGCGGCCTATCTGTGCCCGAGCGATACCCCCTCGCTCTTTGACCGGGAGGAACAGTCTCCCCTGAACTATCAGATCAACGTCGGTACGCGCCATTCGGTGATTGAGAATAACGGTCTCTTCTTCGAGAACTCCCGCGTGCGATGGGCCGACCTCCGGGACGGCTCGTCACAAACGGCAATGCTCAGCGAGTTATTCCGAGGCGACGGCGTTCGGTCGAACTGGGTGGTTGAGGTTGTCGACGCTCCGCTCGTCTCGTATGAGGAAACCTGTGCGCCGCATCATCCCGGTCTGCCGAGAGCCCGAGGCAATCGCTGGATTTACGCCGCGCCGAATCACACGATGTATAGCCATCACCGCCCCCCCAACGACCCCAGCCCCGACTGCCGCACCGGCAACCCCTTCGGCGACGCGTCGAATGCCGAGTGGAATCTGCTCGCCCTCGACGGTGCCGCTCGAAGCCGCCACCCGGGCGGCGTCAACCTGCTTCTGGCCGACGGCTCGGTGCGGTTCGTGAGCAGTACGGTGGCGATCCCGGTCTGGAACGGGCTCGGCACTCGGGCCGGCGGCGAGGTGATCTCCGCCGGCTCCTTCTGAGTCGAACCCGGGACGACGGGGGGCGCGGGCCGAGGAGCGGGCGCCGTCGTCTGCGACGGGTGTTACCGGGTCGGCGGCGGGTCGACGATCGGGATGGCCGCGGCGGCATGAGCCGAAACGCGGAGGTCCTGATCGCCCTCAGCCAGCCGAGCAAGGGCCGACGAGGCCGAAATCGCCGCTGGGCCGAACCGGCTCAGGGCGTCGGCCGAGGCGATGCGGACCTCGGCCTCCGGGTCGTCGAGCGTGGCGATCAGGGCCGTGATCGCCTCTCGGGCGCCTTCAGTCCTTGGCGAGACGACACCGAGCCCCCGGGCCGAGAAGGCTCGAATCATCGGATCGTCGGAGGCGAGTCTCTCGATCAGGAGAGACGCTCCCTCACCCTCCTCCGACGCGATCGCCTCGGCCAGTTCGGCGCTCTGCGTCTCGTCGGAAACGCCGGCCTTGATCGCGTCGAGCAAGGTCTGGCGTGCCTCCTCGGTCGACCGGGACGGATCGGCCAGCGCCGCGGCCGAGGCCACGCGGACGTCCTTTGCATCGTCCTCGGCCGTTGCGGTTCGAAGGGCCTCGGCGGCACCCGGATCGTCGGCCGCGAACGGGCGCAGCGCAGTCGCAGCGGCGGCCCGGACCTCGCCCTCCGGGGCGTCTGCAAGCGCCGCGATCAGCGTCTCTCGGGCTGTCGAGGTCGTGCTCGGGAACCGGCCGAGCACCGCTGCCAGCAGCGCGCGGTCTTCTGGATCGTCGTCCCGGTCCATGGCCCTGGTCACGGCCTCGGCCCCGGATTCGGGATCGAGGTCCAGCGGCGCCATGGTCAGACCCATCTGTGAGGCCCGCCGAACGACCTCCGATTCGTCATCGAGCCCGAGGAGCATGGTTTCGAGATGTTCGGGGTCGGTGATCGGCAGCTCCGACAGCGCCACGTCGGCGTCGTCACGGACGGACATGGTACTGCTTCTCAGGGCGGCGACCAGGGCCGGTGCGATTCCTTCGGGACGCTCGCCGATGCCGAACATGGCCACGGCCGAGGCATGCCGGACCTCCGGATCCGGGTCATTCATGCCGGTGGTCAGGGCCGCGACCGCCTCCCCGACGTCCGCTATGCGATGCCGCCGGATGAGCTGACCGAGCGACCGGGCCGAGGCGGCGCGGACCCCGGCATCCTCGTCGTTGGCCAGTGCCGAGGCCAGGGGCCCGACGGCCTTCGCCGCCTCGCCGGAGTCGTCCCAGTACCCCATCGCGGCGGCGGCCTCCCTCCTCGACTCGGGATTGCCGGCCGACAACCCTCCCAGCCCCTTCGAGGCCGGATCCGACGGCCCGCATCCCGGGGACATCAGCAGCAGGAGCAGCGTCCCGCTGAGGCCCTTGACGACCCATCGCGGCCCGGCCGCCCCGTGTCCTTCGCTTCCTCGGATCTTCATTCGATTGAACCCCCACTGCTCGATCTCACCTGTCACTTGCGATCGACGCCCGCATGTCCTTGCAAAATCAAGCCTTCGGGAAAGCTGTTCTGGTTTAACATTTTTTTGTTGACTTTCCCGTTGCCTTATCAAGAGACACCGATCATACTCCTCCATTGCAGATTTCGCATCACGTTGATGGGCCGATTGATCACGTTCGTGATTACTCGGCCGAGTATGTTGTCGGGATTCGTGCGTTTCAGCGTCCAGGGTCCGGGGTTGTCCCGGCCCGCGATCCGATTTCGTGCCCTCCAGGCCCGCGAGCCGTCGAGGGAGACGGTCGCCCCGCGCCCACCCCGGGCCAGGGAGCGACCGGCTTCCGGTTCGAGGGACAGCCGTCGTGCACGTCGGATCCACGCTCTTGTGCATCATGAACTCGTCTCATCATCGAATCGCGAGGTATCCATGCGCCTGTCTCGTCATCGATCCGGCTTCACGTTGATCGAGTTGCTGGTGGTCATTGCCATCATCGGCGTCCTGATCGCCCTGCTGCTGCCGGCGGTCCAGAGTGCCCGCGAGGCGGCCCGTCGGGCCCAGTGCGTGAACAATCTGAAGCAGATTGGCATCGCCGCGCACAACTATCACGACACCGTCGGCGCCTTCCCCTGGGGCCAGGGGCCCCTCGGCTGCAACGACTGGAACCACATCACCTTTATGCTCCCCTACATGGAGCAGGTGCAGGTCTTCAACGCCATCAACTTCACCTTCAGCTGGGGCTGCACGGGCCACCCGGCTAACACGACGGCGACCTTCACGCGCCTCAACACGGTGATCTGCCCGTCGGACGAGAACCGACTGACCTGGCCCTCCGGCCCGAACAGCTACCACGCGAATGCCGGCTCGCTCCCCATCCTCTTCGCCTGGAATGGCATCCGGCCCAACGGCCCCTTCGGCGCGGTCCCCGAGATGCCGGTGATCCGCATGGCCGACATCCGAGACGGCACCAGCAACACCGCCTTCCACAGCGAGCGTGTCATGGGCATTGGCTCCGGCAACAATCAGGTGATCGACTTCACCACGCCGACGGCCACGATCGCCCGCGTCCCCGCCGCAACCCGAATGGACGTGCCCGGCCCGTACTGGGAGGCGTGCAGGGTCTCGGACCCGAGGCTTCCGGGCATCACCCTGGGCAGTGGCCGGCCGGTCGGCTCGCACTGGCACATGGGCAACCCGCAATCCAGCCGATATAACCACGTGATGGCGCCCAACACCTGGTCGTGCACCGACGCCGGGGGCAACAACGGCAACGGAGCCCAGACCGCCAGCAGCCGTCACCCGGGCATTGTCAATATTCTCTTCGGCGATGGTACGGTCCGAGCCGTCAAGAACACGGTCAACATCGAGGTCTGGTGGGCCATCGGCTCCCGCAACGGCGGCGAGGTCGTCTCGGCCGACCAGTTCTGACCCGATCCCAACGGCCGCGATTTGATCCGATCCCATCCGATTTCGAGCATCTCGCCGTGGATCGGATCAGATCGCCCGGGGCTCCACTTGCCCCGCCACCCTCCGGCCTTTGGCTTGCCTTGCCGGAGGGATGCGGGCCATGTTCACATCGGCAGGCTGATGTCCTTCCGGTTCTCGCCGGGCTGGACCTCGAGATAGTCCTCGGTGTCGGCAAGCTCGCGATTGCTCATTGTCTCGGGCGACTCGACCCGGATCCGGTTGCCGCCGATCACCGTCGTGATCGTATAGGTGCCGTCCGGGCCGATCGGCGCGTCGCGAAGCGGCACGTCCTTTCTCAGGTGGTTGGACGCGTCGAAGACGATCCGCCCCTGCTTGGGCGTCTTGCCGTGGATCGTGACCGTGCCGGTGACCGTCGCCTCGGTCGTTGACGTCTCGACCGGCGGCTTCCCCGACCCGCAGCCGATGACCACTCCCCCAACGAGGGCGGCCGACGCCAACTGGATCCATCGTCGATTCGGGACTCGCATGGGTGTTCCTCTCGCTGATCCGGATCGCCCGGCACCGATGCCGGGGCATGTCGAACATCAATCGTCGCAAAGATCTTTCGGGAAAACAAGCGAGTTTATCTGCGATTTTTGCCCTGTGAGTGGACGCCCTCCTTGGTGTCGGCGGCCGAGCGGGCCGGGCAGTAGGTCAGGCCCCCGCTCGGGAAGATCCGCACGCGAGGCGAGGGCGTGCCGGCCGATCGTGCGAGGATTTCCAGCCGATTCCGCAGCTCTGCCGGGTCGGAGTAGAGCCGGATCGGCCCGAGCCGGGGGCCGATCCGATCGCGCAAAGGAGGAGCATAGACCAGAACATCGCGATCGACGACCAGCTCCCGAGCCCATCGGACCATGAACGAGGCGGCGCTGCCCGAGGCTGCCACCAGGCGATCGGCCATCGCCAGGCCGCGACGCATCACGAGTCCTCCCGGTGCCCCCGTCGCGGCGATGGCCCGCATGGCGGGCATAGGAAAGGAACGGTCGATCTCTGCCGGATTCGTCCAGAAGAAGCCAACGAGCGCCCCGCCGCTCCGGCAGGCGGATCGGTGGTTGAGCAGGACCTTGAAGCTCTGCATCGGATCACCCGGCCAGGGAGCGTTGCCGGCGATCACCACGTCGGCGGGTTCGGCATCGGGGGCTCGGTAGCGTCGGGCGACCTCGGCGGCGAGGTGATCCTGCACGGCGTCGGGGTGCCCGCTCGCCACCTGGAAGACCTGTCCCGGCGGCCCGAGCACGTGGCTGAGCGACACGCAGGGGCCGAGCCTGCTCGCTGCCCCTCGAATCGCCCGTCGCATCGGGTTTGCCTCGGCCGTCGAGCCGAGCAAGGCTCCGGCGTCTCCCCCGAGTCCGACCCGGTGAATCGCTCCCAGAGTCGAGCGATGGCTTGTTCCTGGGAAGATCAGTTTATATCCTCCGCCGAACCCTGCCTGGAGATGCGGTAAGACCGAGCCAATCAAAATTCGAAGATCTGCCTGCGCAACAGGTCGGAAGACGCGCACCGGGATGCCGTCGTCGGTCGTCCCGAGATCCTCATACTGAGACAGGTCATCGACCGGAGGACTGAAACACGAGTACGAGGCGGCCACCTCGTCACCGACCCTGCGCGTCATGGCCTCGGCATCCACCGCGTGATGTCGGCCAACGCCAACACTGATGCTGATGTCCTTTTGGGAAACTCCTCTGGCTCGGAGTCGCTCAAGGACGATCGGCAGTGCTTCCCGAACCGGCGTCCAGCGTGACGGATCATCCACGACGATGGCGACGGTGGACCTCGGCCCGACCTGTTCTTCGATCGGATCGATGCCTCCCAGCGGAGCATCCAGCGCCGTGGTCAGGGCCGCACGGTAATCCGCGATTGCCCCGTCGAGCATGGGCTGAATCACGTCCGGATCAGGCCAGCCGTCCGGAAGCCTCAGTTCCAGCGGTGGCTCATCTCCCCAGGGAATTGCAACGACGGACGACATGATGGAGAGGTCCTAGAAACAGTGAGAATGTAAATGAATGATATTTCTTAAGAGGTTTTCTCAAACGAAATGGGGCGGTTCTGGTTCGTTGGCGAGGGGTCGAGATGGTGCCGGAACCAGAGTTCGAGCATGAGCAAGGCCCAGAGGCGATAGGCGTGGTCGCGGCGGCCGTCGCCGTGCTCGGAGATCATCCGATCGACCGCTTCGGGCCGGAAGAGGCCGCGGCCAAGGCTGACCGGGTCGAGGAGCACAGCACGAAGTTCGTCGCGGAGTTCGCCACGGAACCAGCGGTCGATCGGAACGCCGAAGCCCATCTTCGAGCGAGTCCGGATCGGTGACGGGATCAAATCGGCGAACGCTCGCTTGAGAATAACCTTCGATCGCCCTTTGCGGAGGCGGAGCTTGCGGTCGAGCGGCATGGCCAGGGCCAGCTCGACGACCCGATGGTCGAGAAACGGCCCCCGGCACTCGAGCCCGTGGGCCATGCTGGCGATGTCGACCTTGGTGAGAAGATCGCCGGGCAAATAGGTGAGAAGATCCGCAACCATTGCCTGTGTCACCGGGTCGCGGTCCGACGCGACCCCGAGCGTCCGGTCGAGGACGAGCGCGGGATCGGCCTCGTCGGGTTCTCGCGAGGCGGCCTGGGTGAGCGTGTCGAGGAAGTCGTCGGAATACAGGCCGGCTCGCGTTTCTTCGTCGAAGCTGGTCATCCAGCGGAGGTATCGAGCCGTTGGGGAAAGGCCGACGGCTTCAAGCCACCGTTTCGCGGCCCGGAGTTTCGTCTTGGCGCGGCTTGACGCCGGGAGGGTCCGGGCGACCGGCCCGCCGAGCCATCGGCCGATTCCGCCGGGCAGTTTCGCCACGGCTTCGGCCAGGGCGATCCCTCGATAACGGTCGTAGCCGCCGAAGAGCTCGTCGCCGGCGTCTCCGGTCAGGGCGACGGTCACATGCTCTCGGGTCATCCGGGAGACATGCCAGGTGGGCAGGGCCGAGCTATCGGCGAACGGCTCGTCGAAGTGCCAGGCCAGGCCCGGCAACGTTTCCCACGCCTCGGGCTTGACGTTGAATGCGTGGTGCTCGGTCCCGAGGAACTCGGCAGCCATCCGCGCATACGAGGATTCATCGAACGCAGGGTCATCGAATCCGATAGAGAATGTTTTCACGCGATGGGTCGCGTGCTGCTGCATCAGGCCGACGATGATCGTCGAGTCGATGCCACCGGAGAGGAAGGCGCCGAGGGGAACATCGGCGGCCATTTGCTCGCGGACGGCGTCGGAAAGGGTAGCGCGGAGGTGCTCGATATCCTGCTCGATCGGCCGAACGGTTTCGCGGTTCCAGTCGGGTTCCCAGTAACGATGGAGTTTCAGGTGGCCGTCGTGCCAGACGAGCGTGTGGGCCGGCGGAAGCTTGTGAACCCCCTGAAGGATTGTCCGGGGATGGGGGATATATCCATAGGTGAGATAGCGATCGAGTGAGAGGGGGTCGATCTTGCGAGGGAGGTCCGCTTCGGGCAGGCAGAGCAGGGCTTTCAACTCGCTGGCGAAGAGGATGCGGTCGGCCTCGGTGCGGTAGACGAGCGGTTTCTGGCCGAGGCGGTCGCGGGTCAGGATGAGTCGCCTCCGGGGGGCGTCCCAAACGGCGATGGCGAACATGCCGCGGAGCAAGCGAGCAAAGCCGGGGCCTTCGTCCTCGTAGAGATGGCTGATGACCTCGGAGTCGCCGGCCGATCGGAGGGTGTGCCCTCGGGCTTCGAGGCGGTTGCGGAGTTCGGAAAAGTTGTAGATCTCTCCATTAAAGGCGACATGAATGGTTCCATCCTCGTTACTCATCGGTTGGTGGCCGCCGGGCAAGTCGAGGATGGAGAGGCGGCGGAACCCGAGGGCGGCGTGCGCGTCTCGGAAGGCTCCCAGGTCGTCGGGCCCTCGGTGTTCGAGGCGGGAAATCATTGCCCCGAGCTGCGCGTCGGTCGGGCCGGTTCCCGAGCGTGTCCAGGCTGCCCCGCAAATGCCGCACATCGCGTTCACCGATCTTTGGGTAGAATGGACAGGGGTGTTGGTGTGCCGAGCTTGCTCGTCGATCGGGATCGAAACGGAGGATGCCTCATGCCTGGCCCATTTCCTGGAATGGACCCTTACCTGGAAGAGAAGGCCCTCTGGCCGGGGGTGCATCAGGCGTTCATGACGTTTGTGTGGGGGACGCTCAACGAACGGCTGCCCGAGCGTTACGTGGCCAATCTGAACGAGCGGTTGTACATCGATGAGCCGAATCGGTCGATCATCCCCGACGCGGCGGTTTACGAACGATCATCACCGGGGGGGAGGGGCTGGGGCAACCCCGGGGGGGGGGCGTCGTCGGCCGGGGTGGCGGTGCTGGATGAACCCTGGGTGCTGGAAACGCCGCTGGAACCGATCCGGGAAGGGTTTATTGAGATTTTACCGGCTCGGGAGCCGGCTCGGGTCGTGACGGTGATCGAGCTGCTCAGCCCGTCGAACAAGGCGTCGGGGACGACCGGCCGCGAGGCGTATCTGGCCAAGCAGGACGAGATTCTCAAGAGCCCGGCGCACCTGATCGAGATCGATCTACTCCGGTCGGGAGAGCATACCGTGGCGGCCCCCCGGGATGCGCTGGCTCGGCGAGGGATTTACGATTACCTCGTGAGCCTGAACCGGTCGACGCGGCGCATTCGGTTCGAGGTCTGGGCCAGGACGATCCGGGATCGACTCCCTCGGATTGCCGTGCCGTTGCTCGACGAGGATCCTGATCTGGTGCTCGACCTGCAACCGATGCTCGATCGCTGTTATGACCTCGGGGCTTATGCCCGCCGGATCGACTACGGGAATGATCCGGTTCCTCCCCTGACCAGGGCCGACGCCGAGTGGGTCGACCTTTTGCTCCGCGAGCGGGGCCTGCGGAAATGAGCGGTTTCCAAGGCCCCGATTATTGATCAAAACATCAGTTTTCCACGATCCTCATATCAGCCGCCCAGGGACCAGGCGGCGAGCTGGACGGTGCCTTTGATGGTTTTCATGGCTTCGGTGACGGCGCTGTGTTCGAATCCGGAGTGCATCTTGCAGTTCTGGCAGCGGCGGTCCTGGCGGCTTTCCCAGTAGGCCCAGTCGGTGGTTTGCCAGAACTCGTTCCAGTCGTCGTAGTAGCCCTCGCCTTCGATCAGGTAGCAGGGGGCTTTCCAGCCTTTCGGGGTGTAGTTGACGGTCGACCAGGGGGCACAGGGCAGCTCTCGAAGTCCAGCGGCGAATTCGAGGAAGGCCGGGGTGGCGCTGACCTTGTACTTCTTCGAAAATTCGCGGATGGCCTGGAACTTCTCGTGAATCTGCTCCTTGGTCAGGAAGACGTCGGCGTCGACGCTTTCATATTCGTATCCGGGTGAGATCAAGATTCCTTTGGCTTTGAGTTCATCGACGAGTTTGCACAGTTCTTCCACTTCGGCCACATCGGTTTGCTTGTAGACGGTGGTGTTCAAGTAAAGAGTATATCCTAGATCCTTACCCTGTCGAATGGCGTTGATGGCGGCGTCGAAAACGCCGGCGCGCTTGGTGATGTAATCATGGGTTTCGCGCATGCCGTCGAGGTGGATCATCAGAAACAGGTGATCGCTCGGCGGGATGATGCCGTAGAACTTATCGTGCAGGCGGAGGGCATTGGTGCAGATGATGATGTATTTCTTGCGGGCGATCAGCTCGTCGATCAGCTCTTTCAGTTCGGGGTAGAGGGTCGGCTCGCCGCCGCAGATGTTGACGATCGGGGCCCCGCAGTCGTCGACGGCCTTGAGGCACTGCGCGACGGTCATGCGGTCCTTGAGCTTGCCGGTGTAGCGTTCGGTCGAGCAGCCGATGCAGGCGAGGTTGCAGGTGTAAAGCGGTTCGAGCATCAGGACGGTCGGGTAGCGATCGATCCCGGCGCGTTCCATGCGGTTGCGGTGCTTGGCCTGGGCCAGGGTGAATCCGAAGGGGTATCGCATGAGCCCGCTCGCCTCCTTGCTCGTCTCGTGGGAGTGGCCGGGCCGTGGGTTTGGGGCCGGCGCTGTCCGTGGTGGTGCTGGGTTTCGGTCGGTTGGTTGGTCAAGGGTTGGTCGTCGAGGGCAGTCGGCAGTCGCATGGTTGGCCCTCAGAGCGTAACCCCGGCATCATTCCGCATTTGGCCAGGCGACGCAAGGCCAGCACGGGGTGAAATTTCGGTCGGATTGGGCGGTTTCGGACCGATCAGCCGAGGAGGCCCATGCTGACGAACGAGGCGAGCATCACCAGGCCGAGCACGGCGAGGACGAGGGCCACGGCGATTCCCATGCCCGGACCGGGCAGTTTCAGGTCGCCTTGATGGAGCACGCGGAGGTAGTGTCGGTAGCGGGCGGCCGAACCGACAAGGACGCCGATGCCCAGGGCGACCAGGACCGTTCCCATCCAGAGCGAGGCCCGAGAGCTGCCGGGATCGGGGGCGTGCTCGCCGCCGAGACTGGCCATTTCCCGGAGGAACCAGCCGAACCGGGCGACCACGAATCCGAACCCCATCAGGGCCAGGCCGGTCCTCATCCAGGAGAGCAAGGTCCGTTCGGCGGCCATGATCACGCGGGGGTCGATCTCCGAGGGGGGCTTCCGGGGGGTGGGCTCCTCCATCGCGGGCGAGTCCTTCGTGCTCCGGGGGCGAATCGCCCGGCCTTCGGCGGATTGGGACGGACAGGATCTCGTGCGGCGATCCGAATTATCGGGAGCGAACCGATCGGGGGTCAACCCTGAGGGGCTAAGCCGGGGCATTCACCCTCTGGTGCGCAGGGCAAGACTTGGCCTGGTGCGCTCGGGGTGATGGGCGGTTTCTCTGAAATGGCAAGGGGTTGCGGCGAATTAATCGCTTCGTTTCGGGAAAGCGGGGTGGCCTGATGGGTTCGTTTCGCGCGGGAGTTACAGCCACGGATGCAACACGGGCGAGAACAAGGGATCGGCGGAATGAAACCCGGTCGAGCGCGGCTCGGTGCGCCTGGGAAACAGGGATCGGTGCGCTCGAGAAGGATCGGATGAAATGACTCGATCTGGTTTTGAGGGAAGAGGTTGTGTCGATCGGGTTCGCATCCGTTTCGGGAATTCGGGGAGTGGCTGGGTTCGTTTCGCGCGTGTCGTGTGATCGAGCTGAGATTCGAGAGGTACTGGAGCGTCGCGACGGTGTGCACGGCGGGGAAAGAAGGGAAATTGGATCGGATTGCCAAAGAGAGGGGGGAGCCTCGTCGAGGGGCGGGCTTGCGAAGCACAGTGGTGAGCTCTTCTCCACTTCCTAGACAGTATCGGGGAAATCGGCATGGGCAGTCACCGAATCCGACGATTGGTGGAATGAAGCAACGGAAGGATAATGCAGAAGAACGGATTGGCGAAGGTAAAGGCGGGGGACAGCGGGTTGGCGAGGTTGGGGCGAATCGGGGGGGCGACCTGGAGTGGCCAGAGGGACGAGGGAGGCAGGCTCAGTTGACGGGGGAGGCCGGGTTGGCCTACGATCACGGCCCGATGCACCGGGAGGTGGCGGCGGAGGCAGGGAGGGGCGATGGCGGCCGAGTCGGCGTCGATGGCGATGGCGTGGGTCTACGACCTGAACAGTTGCCGGGGGCCGACCGGAGTGACCCGGCACGCGCTGGCGCAGCTGGAGCGGTTGATGGCTCGGCCGGAGATTGACTTGACGGTCGTTTCGGGACGAATCGGCGAACCGGATGGGCTGGCGTTCTGGGAAACCCTGAGCGATCGGGAGCACGCGCCGAGGCGGAGGGAATTGCCGATCTCGACGCGCAACGCCTTGCGGCTCTGGCGGTTCGTGCCGTGGCCGCCGCTGGAGGTCTGGACGGGGCGGCTCGACTGGATCTACTGCCCGGCCGAGTATTATGTGCCGACGCATCGGGCGAAGCGGGCGGTGACGAGCCATGATGTCTTGCAGGATGTGCGGTACGGCGGGAACAGTCGGCGCGACCTGCTGGGGCATGCGTTCGGGTCGGCCGATCGGATCCTGTCGGTCTCGCGGTTCAATACCGAGCAGTTGCTGGAGCGGTTCCCGGAGTGCAAGGGGAAGGTCCGGATCGTGCCGAACGCGGCCGACGACCTGTTCTTCGCCGAGCCGACCGAGGGGGAGCGGGCTCGTGTGCGCGGCGAGGTGGGGTTGAGGCCCGATCAGCCGTTTTTGCTCTCGGTGGCGAACTATCAGCCGAGGAAGAATCTGCCGAGGCTGGTCAGGGCCGCCGGACGCTTGCCGGAGGTGGCGTCGGGGGACCTGGCGTTGGTGCTGGTGGGAGAAGGGCAAGCCGGGCCGGCCGAGGCGATCCGCAGGGAGGTGGCCGCGCTGGGATCGAAGGCGAAGGTGGTCTTGCCGGGGTATTTGCAGGGAACGACGTTGCGAGCGCTTTATGCCGAGGCCAGGGCGCTGGCGTTCCCATCGACGTGTGAGAGCTTCGGCATTCCGGCGGTCGAGGCGATGGCGCAGGGGTGCCCGGTGGCCCTGGCCGATTCGACCGCCCTGCCCGAAATCGCGGGCGAGGCCGGCTGGTACTTCGATCCCGAGCAGGCCGAGGCGATCACCGCCACCCTGCGCCGCGTGCTCGACGACGAGGCCGAGCGGTCGCGACGGGTGGCGATCGGCCGCTCGATTGCCGCGAGCTTCCGCTGGGACCGGGCGCACGAGGCATTGATGGCGGCGTTGCGGGAGGACGGTTGACGTTCTGGCTGGGATCAGTCGTTCTTGACCTTCACGTGGAAGCCGGCGGCGTTGAGGGCCTCAACGGCGGCGAGGGGGATGACCTTGCCGGAGAGGGTGACGGTGGTGGAGCGGGGCTCGGCCTTGATGGTCTCGATGCCTTCGACCTCGCCGAGGGCCTCCTCGACGGCGACGGCGCAGCCTCGGCAGCAGTTGTGCAGGCCGACGAGGGTGAGGGTTTCAACCGGCTTGTCGGTGGCTCCGCTGTCGTCCTTGACGATGACGAGGTCGGAGTCGGGCGTGCCGTGGTAGCCGGCGGCGGTGATGGCGTCGAGGGTGCGCTGAAGGGCCTTCACGTCTTTTGAGACCATGACCACGGTGCCGAGGTCGCGGTCGCAGGTGACGGTGACGCCTTCGATCGGCTTGGCCGCCTCGTCGACGGCGCGGACACAGGCGCCGCAGCAGAGGTGGACGCCTTCGAGGGTGATCGTCTTTTCCTCGGCCGGACGGTCGGAGGTTGCGACAGCGGCCGCCGGGACGATGAGGGCGGCCGCGGCGAGCAGGGCAAGGGTGCGGAGGGGGTTCATGGGAGATTTGCCTTGGTTTTGATGAGTGAAGGTGTTGGGCGTTGCGAAACGGGGTGAAGGAGGACTCCCTCACCCGGCCTTCGGCCACCCTCTCCCCGCTCGCGGGGAGAGGGCTGGGGATGCTCGGAATCGCGACCGTTTCCGTCCCCCTCTCCCCGCTCGCGGGGAGAGGGCTGGGGTGAGGGTTCCGAGTCTGCCCGCGAGCTTGAGAGTCGGGGCTCGATCACGCGATTCCTCGGAGCCATTGTTCAACACACGGGCCGAGGGCTCAAGCCCCAGGAGCGGCCGCTCCCCCCTGCCCTTCGTCGTCGGCCGCTGCGGCGAACAACTCGGCGACCGGGACTAGGAAGCCGGGGAGGACCAGGCCCTCGGCGGTTTGAGTCTCGGTGAAGGGACGTTCGACCCAGGTGCCGGCGTCTCGGATCAGGACCGTGATCCGGCGATCGATCGGATCAACAATCCAGTATTCGAACAGGCCGAAGGCGAGGTATTCTTCGCGCTTGGTGGTGTAATCTCGCTCGCGAGCCTCGGCTCCAGGAGAGACGACCTCCATGACGAGGCTCGGGACGCGAACGCCCCGGAGGTCCTTCGGCGCATTGCGCAGGACCACCGCCACATCCGGGTGCCGGCCGGAGCCGAAGCCCGGGAGCCGGAGCTCCCCTCCCCCGCCGGCGCGATGGATCAGGCCGGGGTGATTGCGGTCGAAATCGTTGAGGCTGTGAATGAGGTTCCAGACGATCAGGCCGTGGTCTTCGCCGGGGAAACTGGTGACTTCAAGGAATCCACGCGCCAGTTCATAACGATATCCTTCCTCGGTGTCGGCGTCGAGGAACTCTTGCAAGGTCAATCGTCGACCGTGGTCGAGCGGGCCGAGGTGGATCGTTTCGCTGGTCGAGGCCATCAGGGCGATCCTCTGGGGGGGACTGCACTCGTCCTTGCAGCATGCACGCCTGCGCGGGAGAATTTTGTCTTTCGCTCAGGGAGTGTGGGCAGGGGGTCGTTGAGCCTAATTTTCACTTAGAAGCCACAGCAGATTGCTTTTAAACTATTATTGATATCCTTGCGGAGCCTTATGATGGCTGAACACCGGATCGAGTTCGAGATCTATCGGCTGAACGTGATCGACGACGAAGACTTGCTTCCCATGATGGGGGAGCCGATTTCAACGGACAGGGACATCCTGCGTGTTGTCGAATATGCCACTTCCGCTGAGCTAGATTACATCTCCGAGCGAGACCAAGCTTCCAGTATATACAAATGGGGGCTGCGTGAGTTCGTTGAATACAATGTCGAAGGCGTCTCTACGGCCCCGCTCGCTGGCGTGACCTATTCTAGGGCGACTTTGCGGCAGGCGGGTACGATATTAACGGATTATGGCCTCGAACAGGGGATTTCAACGCCAGACCAGCCGCTCGCCATTTCCGTCCAGATGATTTTCTACATGGAGCGGCACCTCATCGCGGTGGAGCGCCGGGGGAAAATCATGGATACGCAGGTCTGGCGGTCCTCGCTTCACATCATTCTCGACAAGGCGTCAACTGCCCTCGGGTTCAGGTCGAGCATTCGGCTTGAGGCCGTGTCACACGAGTCCGAGATCCTCGCAACATTCTTCCGTTTCTCCCTCCTGACACACCTCAGGGTCCATTTGCGTCTCCCGAATCCGGACCTCAGCCGGTATATGAAAAGTCTCTACGATATGATGACCGAGGGGCAAGTGCGCGAGCTTTCGCAGGACATGAAGAACAAGAACGGGCTGAGCCAAGAGCAGGGGGCGCTCCCGCATGCTGCGGTGACGATGGCTAATGCCGGTTACAGGAAGGGGGATGTGCTGATGGAGGGAATTATTGACGGCAAACCTCAAACCGTGACTACGGGGCAGAATGCTGTTCGGGCGAGTATAGACGCGACAAGAGGGTTCGAAGAGCTGCGGGAGTATGCTCGAGGCGCAGCGGCGGCGGCTTCGGCCAAGAGCACCAAGGAGGCGCTCGAAGCATTGATCGGAGAGATTAACAATAAGATAGAAGCCGAGAGAGCTGGGTGATGACTATCAAGGTCGACCTCAGGCTAATATGGGGATACATATCCGAACTCGTGCTCGCGAGTATGGCCTACGGGATGCTCAGGATTCTGTTCGCTGGCGAAGACCTTATAGCCTTCACGGTCAGTACGGCGAGCGAGTGGAACGACCTTACGGGGATCTTGTTCTCCGCCGCGCTTGCAATCTGGATTACGTTCGTCAACATCCGGGCAATGCCATTTGGCGAATACCTGCACCGCGTCGGGGCGGAGAAGCAAATCACTGCTGCGTTTGTTTGCGCGATGGCCGTGTTCTTCTGTGCCACCGTCACCTTGACTGCATGCACGGCGATCAGTCGTCCTGAGCCTGCCCATGCAGCGCTGTTTCTGCTTATTTATTCCTTGGTTAATGCTTATACCCTTGTCAGGAATTCGACGCTCCTAATCAAGCTGTATGGAAAATTTAACCGCTTGAGTAAAGCTAAAGTTTCGAGCGATGGAGTTGGGAAGCCGATTCAAGTCTTGCCGCATTCCACTCGCACCGAATCGTAGCTCAAACCATCAGAACGCTCCTGAAGAAGCGGGAAAACCGCGGCCACGCCACGGTGCCGATCTGCGAGCTGAAGCCGTCGCTACGGGAATTGAGCGACCCGGCCGAAGCACCCTACAAGTTCCAGAGGTTTGACGGAACGGAAACGGCCCGCCCTGCTCAACGAGAGGTTGAGCGGGGCGGGCCGTGGGGATGGTTAATGGGGGCCGGAGCCGGCTCGATTAGTCGGCCGAGGGGGCGGGGGTTTCGTCGCGGTAGCGGGCGAAGCTGGGGCCCTTTTCGGCGAGGGCTTCGAGGGCCTCGGGGCGGATGCGGACCTCGGCCTCCTGGTGGGCCTTGAAGCCGGTACCGGCGGGGACGAGGTGGCCGAGGATGACGTTCTCCTTCAGGCCGACGAGGTAGTCGACCTTGCCGGCCAGGGCGGCCTCGGTGAGGACCTTGGTCGTCTCCTGGAAGCTGGCGGCGGAGATGAAGCTCTCGGACTGCACGGCGGCCTTGGTGATGCCGAGCAGCTGGGTGCTGGCGGCGGCGGGCTTGGGGCGGACCCACTCGGCCTTGGTGCCGCCGTTCTCCTCGACGCGGTTGTTCTCGGCCTCGAAGGTGTCGCGGGGGACGATGTCGCCGGAGCGGAAGTCGGTGTCGCCGGGGTCCTTGACCTTGACGCAGCCGAGCAGTTCCTGGTTGGTCCGGCGGAACTCGAACTTGTCGACGATCGAACCAGGCAAGAGGTTCGTGTCGCCGACGGATTCGATCTTCACCTTGCGGAGCATCTGGGAGACGGTGATCTCCAGGTGCTTGTCGTCGATCTCGACGCGCTGGGCACGGTAGACGTTCTGAATCTCGCGGAGCAGGTAGCGCTGGACGGCTTCCTCGCCGGAGATCCGGAGGATGTCGTGCGGGACGAGCGGGCCTTCGACGAGTGGTTCACCGGCGCGGACTCGGCTGCCGGTGTGGACCTTCATGTACTTACCGTGGGGCACCTGGTGCTCGCGCTCGACGCCCGACTCGTTGCGGACGATGACGATGCGCTTGCCGCGGCGCTTCTCTTCGAGGATCTCGACCTTGCCGTCGACCTCGGCGATGACGGCCGGCTCCTTGGGTCGCCGGGCCTCGAACAGTTCGGTGATCCGAGGGAGACCGCCGGTGATGTCCATCGTGCGGCGGGCTTCGCGGGGGGTCTTGGCCAGGACGGTGCCGGCCTTGATCTGCTGGCCTTCCTGGACCTCGATGCCGGCCCGCTCGGGGATGTAGTAGAAGTCGAGGATCTTACCTTCGTTGTCTTCGAGGATGATCTGCGGGTGCAGGTCGCCCTTGTGCTCCATGATGGCCGAGCGGTTGTGGCCGGTGCGGGGGTCCTGCTCGATGCGGAGGGTTTCGCCCTCGATGATGTCCTCGAAGCGGACCTTACCGCCGACCTCGGCGAGGATGGGGATGTTGTGCGGGTCCCATTCGCAGAGGGTGGCGCCTCGGGCGACTTCCTGGCCGTCCTCGACCTTCATGATCGAGCCGTCGGGCACGTCGTACTTTTCGAGTTCGCGGCCCTTGGGGTCGAGGATCTGGATTTCACCGTTGCGGGCCAGGGCGATCTGGTCGCCTTCGTCGTTGATGACGACGTTGATGCCGACGAGCTTGATGATGCCGTCGCGCTTGGCCTTGAGTTCCTTTTCCTCGATACCGGTGGTGGCGGTGCCACCGATGTGGAAGGTCCGCATGGTGAGCTGGGTGCCCGGCTCGCCGATCGACTGAGCGGCGATGATGCCGACGGCCATGCCTTGCTCGACCAGGCGGCCGGTGGCCAGGTCCATGCCGTAGCAGTTCTGGCAGACGCCGAGGGGAGCCTCGCAGGTCAATGGGGAGCGGACCTGGATCTTCTCGACCTGCATTTCTTCGAGCTTCTTGGCCGCCGCGACCGTGATCATCTCGTTTTCGCGGACGACGACCTCGTCGGTGATCGGGTTGACGATGTTGACCCGGCTGACGCGGCCGCGGACCATCTGGGAGATGGCGACCTCGACCTTTTCGGAGCTCCCTTTGTAGACGGTTCCCTTGGTGATGCCCTGGGTGGTGCCGCAGTCTCGCATGGTGATGACGACGTTCTGGGCGACGTCGGCGAGCTTGCGGGTCAGGTAGCCCGAGTCGGCCGTCTTCAAGGCGGTGTCGGCCAGACCCTTGCGGGCACCGTGGGTTGAGGAGAAGTATTCGAGCACCGACAAGCCTTCACGGAAGTTGGCCTTGATCGGCGTCTCGATGATCTTGCCGGAGGGCTTGGCCATGAGGCCTCGCATGCCGGCGAGCTGGCGAATCTGCTCGACACCACCGCGGGCGCCGGAGTCGGCCATGAGGTAGATCGGGTTGAGGTAGACCTCGCCGCCTCGGACGTCGCTCTTGAGGTCGGCCATCATCTGCTGGGTGATGAGCTCTCGGGCGTGGGTCCAGGCGTCGAGCACCTTGTTGTAGCGTTCGAGCTCGGTGATGATGCCGCGCTGGTAGAGCTTGTTGTTCTTGACGACTTCCTTTTCGGCGTCGTCGAGAATCTTCTGCTTGTTGTCGGGGGTCTTCAGGTCGTCGGTGGCGAAGGAGAGGCCCGAGCGGGTGGACTCTCGGAAGCCGATGTCCTTCATGTTGTCGAGCAGGTGGATCGTCTCGCGACGGCCGAGCAGGAGGTAGCAGTCGGCGATGATCATCTGAAGCTGCTTCTGTCCGAGTGCCATGTTGTAGTAGGGCATTCGGGGGGGCAGCATGTCGTTGAAGATGACGCGGCCAACGGTGGTGTTGACCACCATGCCGGGGGTGAACTCTTTTTCGCCGTCGCCGCGGAGCGATTTGTGGGCGGGCAGGCGGAGCTTGATCATGGCGTGCTTGCCGACCTTCTTCTGACTGAAGGCCTGGAAGACTTCCATGGGGGAGGCGAAGACGCCGTACTCGCGGCCGTCTTCCTTGCGGTACTCGCCGTGCTCGCCGGGGCGCTGGACGGTCAGGTAGTAACAGCCCATGACGATGTCTTGAGACGGGCTGATGATCGGGCTGCCGTTGGCCGGGCTGAAGATGTTGTTGGTGGACATCATCAGGGTCATGGCCTCGACCTGCGCCTCGATCGAGAGCGGCAGGTGGACGGCCATCTGGTCGCCGTCGAAGTCGGCGTTGAAGCCTCGGCAGACGAGCGGGTGGATGCGGATGGCGTTGCCTTCGACGAGGACCGGCTCAAACGCCTGGATGCCCATGCGGTGCAGAGTCGGGGCGCGATTGAGCAGGACCGGGTGGTTCTGGATCACCTCTTCGAGGATGTCCCAGACCTCATCGGTGCGGCGTTCGAGCATCTTCTTGGCCGACTTGATGGTGTCGGCGTGGCCGAGCTCCTTGAGCCGTCGGATGATGAACGGCTGGAAGAGCTCCAGGGCGATCTTCTTCGGCAGGCCGCACTGGTGCAGCTTCAGCTCGGGGCCGACGACGATGACGGAGCGGGCCGAGTAGTCGACGCGCTTGCCAAGCAGGTTCTCGCGGAAGCGCCCTTGCTTCCCCTTGATCATGTCGGTGAGCGACTTGAGCGGGCGGTTCGACGAGCCGAGAACCGGGCGCTTGCAGCGGTTGTTGTCGAAGAGGGCGTCGACGGCCTGCTGGAGCATCCGCTTCTCGTTGCGGATGATGACCTCGGGGGCGTTGAGGTCGACCAGCTTCTTGAGCCGGTTATTGCGGTTGATGATGCGGCGGTACAGGTCGTTCAGGTCGCTCGTGGCGAAGTTGCCGCTATCGAGCAGGACGAGCGGGCGCAGGTCGGGCGGGATAACGGGGATGGCTTCGAGGACCATCCACTCGGCGCGGTTGTCGGAGTCTCGGAGGCTCTCGACGACCTTGAGGCGCTTGGTGATGTCCTTGATCTTCTGGCGGCTGTTGGTTTCGGTCAGTTCCTGGCGGAGCTGCTTGGAGAGTTCGACGAGGTCGAGCCGCAAGAGGAGCTTGCGGATGGCCTCGGCCCCCATGTCGGCCTCGAAGGTGTCGCCGTAGTCGGCGCGATACTTCCGGAACTCCTCCTCGGTCAGGAGCTGGCGTTCCTTCAGGGGGGTGTCGCCGGGGTCGACGACGACATAGTCCTGGAAGTAGATGATGCGTTCGAGGCTGGTGGTCCGCATGTCCAGCAGGGTGCCCAGTCGGCTGGGCATGGCCTTGAAGAACCAGATGTGGACGACCGGCGCGGCCAGCTCGATGTGTCCCATGCGCTTGCGGCGGACGCGGGAGTGCGTGACCTTGACGCCGCAGCGGTCGCAGATCATCCCCTTGTACTTCATGCCCCGGTACTTGCCGCAGGCGCATTCCCAGTCCTTTTCGGGGCCGAAGATGCGCTCGCAGAAGAGGCCGTCTTTCTCGGGGCGGTAGGTCCGGTAGTTGATCGTTTCGGGCTTCTTGACCTCACCGAACGACCAGCTTCGGATGTCGTAGGGGGAGGCGAGGCCAATCTTGACGGCCCCATAGTCGTTGATACGATCGTAGGCACTCTCGCCCATGCTCACGGGAATCGCTCCTCTGCACGCCTGGCGGGTGCAATCGCGGGTGGGGTGTCACGCTTGCGATCCGGGGAAATGGCCTTCGGTTCGTTTTGTGCGTCGCCCGGTTCAACCGTTGCGCGACCCTCGGCGTGCGAGTGGTCGGCCGATGCACAAAAAAACGGGCCGAAGTTGACGGCGATTTCCCGAGTCGCGGTCGATCAAATCAAGGTCTGGTCAGTTCAACGGGGTTTGGCCGAGAGGCCGGCGGAAGCGGTGAACCGTCTCGCTTGATGGGGCTCGGCAGGGAGCCCGAACAGCGGGACGGCACCGGGAGGCCGACCGAGATGGATGGATTCGATCCGGGGTTCAGGTCCGATCGGGTCAGGGAGAGGCCGTCCCTCGTGGAGTTCGGGAACGCCTCGGAATCGGTTCGGGCTTGGGGAAGGAGCCATCGGGCACGCTTGCAAACGACAAGCAGGCCGTCATCCCGATCTCTGGTTTGGGCCAAAGGGACGGGCGCGGCCTCGGGGACGATACAGACCGCCGCACGGGCCTGGCATCCGGGCCGGGCGGGGAGGATCTTCGAAGGCGGTTTGGATCATCGGCGACGGATTGTGGTGACGTTGCTGCATCGGCGCGCACGGGGCCGAGGCTCGTCGGCGGGCGACGTCCTCGGCACAATCGATCGGAAGTCGTCTGGGCACTGGCGGCTCCGGCGGTCCTGCCCTTGGAGTCGGCATTCGGGTATTCTAGTCCAGGTCTTCAGGAATTCCAAGCGAAATTCTCTTGACAGCAGGGATTTCTTCGAGGGGCGGCCCGAGGCGGGGGAGCTTTCGGGCGATCAGGCGGGCGTGAAGCCATCGAACGTGTAGCCGAACAGCGCGATATCCTTGCGGTAGGCCTTGGCGACGATCTGTTTCATGTCGTCGGTGTAGTAGTCGTCGCGGTAATCGTCCGACCGGGACGACGGATCAAGGTGGGCCAGGGGCTTGCCGGTGCCGACGCGGGCTCGGATCGTCTCGTAGTCGTCGGCGATCGCCTCGAACCGTCCGATGAAGTCGACCTGTGCGGCGTATCGCCCCGAATCCGGAGGAAGTGGTACTGCGGGACGAGGTGCGTGTAGCTGGATTCGAGGTCGACGCCGGGCAGCCAGTCGAGGACGAAGGCGCGGAAGTCGGGGACCCTGGTGAGGTGCTGTTCGGCCCAGAGCTGGTCGGCCTGGCCTCGTCCGCCGCCCTTGAGGTAAGAGAAGGCGCTGTAGAGCCGGTCCCAGGGATTGCGGACGAAGGTGAATTTGAAGGCGTCTTTGAGTTCCTGGGCGCTGGAGATCAGGCTGTAGTGCCGGAGGGTCATGTGCCGCCCCCCTTCGCAGCCGAAGAGGCTCCTGACGATGGAGGTGCCGGCGGCCTTGGGAATGTGCACGAAGAGGGCGTGATGGCGGTCCGGCACCTCGGTGGTCGGGGCCGTGCCGAGGGCGTGACGCTCAGGGGCGTCGCGCCCTCGTGGCCGGGGATTTAGATCCGCTTTTTCTCAAGCTGCATGTTCAAGCCGAGGCCGCGGATTTCGTTCGTGAGCACGTCGAAGCTGGCGGGGGTGCCGGCTTCGAGGGTGTTCTCGCCCTTGACCATCGACTCGTAGATCTTGGTCCGGCCTTCGACGTCGTCGGACTTGACGGTCAGGAGCTCCTGGAGGATGTAGGCGGCGCCATAGGCTTCCAGGGCCCAGACTTCCATCTCGCCGAAGCGCTGGCCGCCGAACCGGGCCTTACCACCGAGCGGCTGCTGGGTGATGAGGCTGTAAGGGCCGGTGGCTCGGGCGTGGATCTTGTCGTCGACGAGGTGGTGGAGCTTGAGCATGTACAGATAGCCGACGGTGACGCGCTGGTCGAACGCCTCGCCGGTGCGGCCGTCGTAGAGGATGGCCTTGCCGTTTTCGGGCAGGCCGGCGTCGAGCAGGCACTGCCGGATGGTCGATTCGTCGGCGCCGTCGAAGACGGGGCAGACGGCCTGGAAGCCGAGCTTGCTGGCGGCCCAGCCAAGGTGGGTTTCCAGAATCTGACCGACGTTCATGCGGCTGGGAACGCCGAGCGGGTTGAGCAGGATGTCGACCGCCGTGCCGTCGGCGAGGAAGGGCATGTCCTCGACCGGGAGGATCTTGGCGATGACCCCCTTGTTCCCGTGGCGGCCGGCCATCTTGTCGCCGACGGAGATGACCCGCTTGGTGGCGACGTAGACCTTGACCATCTGGAGGACGCCGGAAGGCAGCTCGTCGCCGCGCTTCATGCTATTGAGCTTGCGTTCCTTTTCGTCGCGGAGGGCCTCGATCTTCGGCTGGTGGAGGCGGAAGATCTTGCGGACCTCTCGGGCAACCTCGGGGCTGCGGAGGTCGAGTTTTTCGATGTTGAGCCGCTGGCTTTCCTCATCGAGCTTGATGGGGTCTTTTTCGCGGCCGAGGGGTTTGCCGGTCTCGGGGTCGGGGATCGGGCCACCGATGGCCTCTTCCATGGCCGAGATCATGGCCTTGTACTCGTCGGCGATCCGCTGGCCTTCGATTGTTTCGACGTCTTTGAGCTCTTTCTCGAAGGCCTTGCGCTCCTCTTCGGAGAGGCTCATCCGGCGGCTGAACCGCTGGGTGCTGATGACAATGCCTTCGACGCCCGAGGGAACGTCGAGCGAGTCGTTCTTCACGTCTTCGCCGGCGCGGCCGAAGATGGCGTGGAGGAGCTTTTCCTCGGGGGTCAGCTCGCTCTTGGACTTCGGCGCGACCTTGCCGACGAGGATGTCGCCCGGCTTGACGTAGGTGCCGATGCGGACGATGCCGTTGTCGTCGAGGTTGCGCAGGGCCTTCTCGGAGACGTTCGGGATGTCTCGGGTGAACTCCTCACGGCCGAGCTTCGTTTCGCGGATCTCGATCTCGAACTCTTCGATATGAATGGACGTGTAGACGTCATCTTTCACGAGACGTTCAGAGATGATGATCGCGTCTTCGAAGTTGTAGCCGTCCCAGGACATGAAGCCGACCAGGACGTTGCGGCCCAGGGCGAGCTCGCCGAGGTAGGTGGCGGCGCCGTCGGCCAGGACGGTGCCGGGCTTGACCTTCTGGCCGACCTCGATGATCGGCTTCTGGTTCAGACAGGTCCGTTCGTTGAGGCCGACGTACTTGCGGAGCTTGTAGACGTGGGTGTCGTCGATGACGATCTTGGTGGCATCGACGTAAGTGACGGTCCCTTCCTGCTCGGCCTTGATGAGCATGCCGGAGTTCTGGGCGACGGCGTGTTCGAGGCCGGTAGCGACGATCGGCGGCTCGGCGACGAGCAAGGGGACAGCCTGCCGCTGCATGTTCGAGCCCATGAGGGCCCGGTTGGCGTCGTCGTGTTCGAGGAACGGGATGAGGCCGGCCGAGACGCCGACCATCTGCTTCGGGCTGATGTCGACGTACTGGACGGTCTCGGGCTTGACGACGACGAAGTCGCCCTGGAAGCGGGAGATGACGTTGCCTTCGAGTCGGCCCGCCGTATCGACGCCGGCATCGGACGGGGCGATGTAGACTTCCGACTCCTCATCGGCCCGCATCAGGACGACGTCCTTGGTGCGTCGGCCATCCTCGATCTTGAGGTAGGGGCTGACGAGGAAGCCGTACTCGTCGACGCCGCCGAAGATGCCGAGCGAGCTGATCAGGCCGATGTTCGTGCCTTCAGGCGTCTCGATCGGGCAGATGCGGCCGTAGTGCGAGATGTGGACGTCTCGGACCTCGAAGCCGGCCCGTTTGCGGTTCAGGCCGCCAGGGCCGAGGGCCGAGAGGCGGCGTTCGTGCGTGAGCTGGGCCAGGGGGTTGGTCTGGTCGACGACCTGCGACAACTCGCCTCGGCCGAAGAAGTACTCGATGGCCGCGCTGATCGACTTCGGGTTGATCAAGGAGCGAGGGGTCATGTCCTCGGCATCCTTAAGGTTCATGCGTTCCTGGACCG
The DNA here is from genome assembly GCF_012958305.1 of Tautonia rosea. Taxonomy (NCBI): domain Bacteria; kingdom Pseudomonadati; phylum Planctomycetota; class Planctomycetia; order Isosphaerales; family Isosphaeraceae; genus Tautonia; species Tautonia rosea. The sequence goes on from NZ_JABBYO010000010.1 coordinate 152,901, forward strand.
TGCGGCGGAGCTTGAGGAACCCCTTGCGCAGCTCGTCGGAAGCAAGTTCGTCGATGGTGCGGAGGCGGCGATTGCCGAGGTGGTCGATGTCGTCGACGTGCCCCTTGCCCTTGCGAAGGTTGAGGATGTAGCGGATCGAGTTCAGGTAGTCGGCTGCGTCGAGGATCATGCGATCCTCGGGGACGTCCTGGTTGAACTTGCGGTTGATCCGGAAGCGGCCGACCTTGCCGAGTCGATAGCGGTTGGTGTCGAAGAACTTTTCGTTGAACAGCTCTCGGGCCTTTTCGAGCTGCGGCGGGTTGCCGGGCCGGAGCCGCTGATAGATGCGCAGGAGGGCCGACTCGTGGTCGGTGGTCGGGTCTTCCTGGAGCGACTGGAGGATCAGCGGGTCGCGGGCGTCTTTGAGGACCTCGATGTCGCCGAGCTCGTTGTCGACGAGGATCTGGGCGAGGGCCTTGGAGATGGTCGAGCCGCTATCAGCGAGGACCTCGCCGGTGTTCGGATCGACGATGTCGCCGCAGGCGATCCGACCTTCGAGGCTCTGGGCGGCGGTCTTGTCGGAGGTCGAGATGGTCTCGGACTCGTAGAAGGCCGAGAGAATTGCCTCGTCGGACGAGAAGCGGGGGTCCATGGCCCGCAAGAGGGTCATGGCCGAGAACTTGCCGGACTGGTCGATCCGGACGCCAAGGGTGTCTTTCTTGGTGACCTGAAGCTCGATCCAGCTGCCGCGCTCGGGGATGATTCGGCAGGCGTGCAGGCGCTTTTCGCTGGCCTCGATCTCGACGACGAAGTCGACGCCGGGAGAGCGGTGCAGCTGGCTGACGACGACGCGCTCGGCGCCGTTGATGATGAACTCGCCGCCGCCGATCATGATCGGCATGTCGCCGAGGTAGACCGATTCCTCAACGGCCGTTTCCCCCTTGTTCAGGCGGAGCCAGACGTGCAGAGGGCGGCCGAAGGTCAGGCGCAGCTGTCGGCACTCGTCGGGGTCGTAGCGGGGCTTGCCGAGGTCGTAGCGGATGTATTCGAGCTTCAGCTGCTTGTCGTAGCTTTCGATCGGGAAGATTTCACGGAAGACGCCTTCGAGGCCCGAGTCGGTTCGCTTGTCGGCGGCGGTGTCGGCCTGCAGGAAGCGGGCGTAGCTGACCGTCTGGATCTGGGTCAGATCGGGGATAGGGTATTCGTCCTCGATCCGGCCGAAGTTGCGGGGAGGCAGTGGGGTGATCCGCTGGGCGCTGCTGGCGTAGGGCATCGGGTCGCGCTCCTCGAGGGGAGATGAAGGGCGGGCGCGGTCGCGGGCGACTCGGCGTCGGGTCGGCCGTTCCGGGCTCGGTCGGGGCCGCGGTCACGCTGAAGGCGTTGTCGAGCTCGGCGGGCCCTGAGTCCGGGCCTCGTCGAGGCGGGGACGCGGGCGGGTTCGGCTCGGGAAAAAGGGGCCTGAGGGAGTCGACATCCTGGCGGCTCCGGCGGGAGTTCCCGGCGCGCCGGCCGGCCCCGGTCGGTCGGAGCAAGCACCCGGAGGGCGTCGCCCGGTCGGACCGGGGCGGGACAGGAGAGACAGAAGGTTTGGATTCGGGGGTGGCTTGCCGATCGGACCTTCGATTGGGGAATCGGGGCGTCGATCGGCCGCCGGAGCGAAGCCGGGCCGGTCTGGGCCGGGCCCCGGAGATGCCGGGGCCGGCGTTTGTCCGGTCGGGGTCACTTGATGCTGACGGTGCCGCCGGCGTCTTCGAGTTCCTTCTTGAGCTTCTCGGCGTCTTCCTTGGAGATGCCGGTCTTGATCGGCTTCGGGGCGCCGTCGACCAGTTCCTTGGCTTCCTTGAGGCCGAGGGCGGTGGCGGCGCGGACGACCTTGATGACCTGGATCTTCTGGGCGCCGGCGTTTTCCAGAACGACGTCGAACTCGGTCTTTTCGGCGGCGGCGGCGGGGCCTTCGCCGGCGGCGGCAGCCGGGGCAGCGGCAACGGCGGCGGCGGCGGCCTTGATGCCGTGGACCTCTTCGAGGTAGTCACCCAGGGCCTTGGCTTCGAGGACGGTCAGCTTGACGATCTCTTCGCCGAGGTTCTTGATGTTGTCGGCGAATTCGCGGGCGGGGGCATCGGCAGTGGCCATCGTTCGGCGATCCTTTCGTTCGGAGCGATCCGGTTTGGTGCCTGGCTCGGCGGGTCTCGTCGCCGGTCGGGCGGGATCGGTCGGAATTCAGATGAGATGAAGGAGGGTGGAGCTGGGCGGTCGGTTCGCCTGGCTCCGGTCAACGCAACGAATCAGGTCGGAAGCGACGGCCGGGGGCCGTCGAGGGGATGGATCAGGGTCAGCCTTCGGCGGGGGCTTCGGCGTCGGCCGGGGCATTGCCCGAAGCGTCGGCGTCGGCGATGGCCTTGAGCTGTCCGGCGAGGCCGGCGGCCGGGGCATTGGCCAGGCTGACGACGCGCTGAACGGGGGCGAGGGCGAGGGCCACGGCCCGGCCGATCAGTTCTTCGCGGCTCGGCAGCTTGGTAATGTCGGCGACCTGGTCGGGCGAGATGATCACGCCGTCGACGGCACCGCCTTTGATCTTCGGCTTCTCGAGTTTCTTGACCTGGGCCGAGATCTCCTTGGCCAGTTCGGCGACACCTTCTCCGCCCCAGGCAGCCACGCTGGGGCCGCTGAGGTACTGGCGAAGGCCGCCGAGGCCGAGCTCGTCGAAGATTCGACCGGCCAGGGTGTTCTTGAGCACCTTGATGCGGATCGACTTCTTGCGAAGGTCGTTCCGGAGCTGGGTTTCGCTGATGGCGTCCAGGCCGCCGAGGTCCAGCAGCAGAACCGATCGCGTCCCGTCGAGGTCGCGACGGAGCTGGTCCATCATCAGCTCTTTGACGTACTTGCTCATCGCTTTGGTCGTCGGCCGGGGGCCGCCTCCTGGTGGGTGCCGGCTCGGGTTATGCGACGACCCGGATACCCGGGCTCATCGTGGCCGAGATGGTGACCGACCGGATGTACTGGCCCTTGGCGGCGGCCGGTTTGACAGATTTCAGGTGGGTCAGAAACGCCTGGATGTTCTCGATCAGCCGCTGATCGTCGAAGCTCAGCTTGCCGACCGGGGCGGCCACGTTCCCGCCCTTGTCGTTGCGAAACTCGATCTTCCCGGCCTTGAACTCGCGGACGGCCGAGGCGATGTCGGTCGTCACGGTGCCGGAGCGAGGCGAGGGCATCAGGCCCCGGGGGCCGAGCACGCGGCCCAGCGGGCCGACGATTCCCATGACGTCGGGCGTGGCCAGGGCCACGTCGAAGTCCATGACCCCGTTCTTGATCTGCTGGGCCAGGTCGTCGGCTCCGACGAGGTCGGCGCCAGCTTCCCGGGCTTTCTCGGCATTATCGCCCTGGGCGAAGACGGCCACGCGCACGCTCTTACCGATGCCGTGCGGCAAGGCGACCGAACCGCGGACGTTCTGGTCGCTTTGGCGGGGGTCGATGCCCAGGTTGGTCGAGACCTCGACCGACTGGTCGAACTTCGTGGTGCCGAACGTTTTCAGCGCCTTGACGGCCTCTTCCAGCGAGATTGGCCCCGAGGGGGTTTGCTGCAAGAGGGCGCGGAAGCGCTTCGAATGCTTGGGCACTGTCGCTCTCCGTAAGGTTCGGAAAAGCTGCCGCCCCTCGGTCGTCATCGGTCGAAGATCGACGGACGACGCCGGGACACCCGTGGCCCTCCGAGGGCCGTCTCCGGCGGGCGGTCGCGCCGGAAGCGGGTGGGCCGAGCACGCATCGGGCCGTGCTCGGCCGGTGGTTCCTTCACACGATCACGGTCATCCCCGGAAAGCCGAGGCTGCGGGCCTCGGTGCCGGTGGGGGCCGTTGATCGAGGGGGGAGGATCGAACTTGATCAGCCCTTGACCTCAACTCCCATGCTGCGGGCCGTGCCGGCGATGAGCCGCATGGCGTGGTCGATATCTCGGGCGTTCATATCCTGAAACTTCGTTTCGGCGATCTTGCGGACCTGATCGGCGGTGACGGAGCCGACCTTGGTCTTGTGGGGCTCGGCCGATCCGGAGGCGATGCCGGCGGCCTGCTTGAGCAGGACGGCGGCGGGTGGACTCTTGGTGATGAACTCGAACGATCGGTCGTTGTAAACGGTGATCTCGACGGGGATGGTGGTCCCCTTCATCTCCTTGGTCCGGTCGTTGAACTGGGTGACGAATTGCCCAATGTTCACGCCGTGCTGACCGAGGGCCGGGCCGACCGGGGGGGCCGGGGTGGCCTGCCCACCGGGGCATTGCAGCTTGATCTTGGCCGTGACTGTCTTCGCCATCGCTCTCTCGTACTCCAGGCAGTAGGCAGTAAGCAGTAGGCAGAGAGAAGAAGAAACGACAAGGGGGAAGCTTGCGCGATCGGCCGTGGTGCGCTGGTCGCCACGGCCTACTGCTGACCGTCTCCTGCCTGCTGCCTACTCCGTCAGAGATTCAGACTCGTTCGACTTGCCAGTATTCCAGGTCCACGGGGGTGGGCCGGTTGAAGATGATGATCATCACCTTGACCAGGCCACGGGCCTCGATGACCTCTTCGACCGTCCCCTCGAAGTTCTCGAAGGAGCCTTCCTTGATTTTGACGCGGTCGCCACGTTCGAGGTCGATCTTGGGAACGGCCTTGGTTTCGCCCGGTTCCTCGGGCTTGAGGATCTTGTCGATCTCGGCCTGACTCATGGGTGTCGGGGTGCCATGGGCGCCGACGAAGTCACCGACACCGGGCGTTTCCCGGACCACGAACCAGGTTTTCTCGTTGAGCTCCATGTGGACCATGATGTAGCCCGGGTAGCTCTTGCGTTCGACCGTCCGTTTCTTGTTGTTGCGGATCTCGGTGACTTTTTCCTTGGGGACGACGATCTGGCCGAAGAAGCGCCCGAGGTCCTGGATTTTGACCCGGCGTTCGAGGGCGTCTCGGATCGTATCTTCGCGGCCGCTCTGAACTTTCAAGACGTACCAGACCAGCTCGGGCGGGGGCTCGTCATCCTCGTCGTCGACCGGAACGGAAACGCTCTGGTCGTCATCAGTGTCGTCGGCCGAGTGCTCAGCCGCAGTTTCGGCCTCGTCCGAGGACTCGTGAAGCCCAGAGGTCTTCCCGGCCGGGGGACCGCCGTCGGGCGCGGATTCCTCGACTTCGAAGAGGTTTGATGGGCCGACGACCGAGCCCGATTCGGGTTCGGTCGGCTCCGACGGCGGGCCTGACTCGGGCTCGAGGGGCGGCTCGTCGTATTCGTCGGGCGTCGTGCTCATCCGGCAGTCGGGGGTGGGAGTTCGGTTCGGAGCGAGTGGAGCAAGCGAGTATGCGGTTGCGTGAGGTGCGGTCGTGCCGCGCTCGGGTCCGCCAAGATCAGCCGGCCGAGCCGATCGCCTGGCCGGTTCCGGCCGAGACGTCGAGCACGCCGATCTGGTTGAGCAAAATCATCCAGACATTGTCAATCGCGAACAGGTAGAACGAAATGACCAGCACGGTCACCAGGACGACGCCGGTGGCCCGCTTCAGGTCACTCCGGCTGATCCAGGAGACCTTGTTCATCTCCGCCTGGGTGGCGATAAGAAAATCGGCGAACGGCGGGTAGTGGATCATCCGGAAGCTCAGCCAGGCGAAGGCCGCAGCCAGAACACCGCAGATGCCGAACTGGACATAGATCTCGGTGCCATCAAGGGTTGCGAACAACCGGGTGACGCCGACGAGGAGGATGGCCGCCATGGCGATGCCGGTCCAGAGCCGGGCGTGCCAGCCTTGCATCGGCTTGTAGAGTGTCGAGCTGAACAGGGTGGCGAAGAACTGATTCTTGCCACTGCTGCGACGGGCTGCCTTGTCCGCAGGCTTCGACGCGCGGGACTCGGTTGCATCATCCCTCACCTTGCCCATTCGCCCGACCCTCCCGAGGACGCGATCACGCCGCTCTTGAATTGACTGCAGACGGAAGCCCACTGTGGGGTTCTGGTGTTCGCGACGAGGAACTCTTCCCAGGGGATCGGCAAAGGGGTCGACGATCTGGTCTGACCTCCGCAACGTCGCAGGCCCGACGATCCGACACGCGAGGAGGGCATGTCCGGAGGTGGGTCTGGAAGATACGGGCTTGCCCCCAAGGAAGACAACGACACGAAGCACGAGCGGAGGGAATCGAACCCCCAACCCCCGGTTTTGGAGACCGGTGCTCTACCAGTTGAGCTACGCTCGTACGGAAAAAACCGGGGCGAGGGGTCAGATCGTCCCGGGGAAGATTTGGGCCAGAGAGGGGAAACCCCGCTGTCCCTGATCCATCGGACATCCCGGCCGACGCGGATCGCCGGGGTAGGCGAGGCGTCGGCCGGGATGAAGGAGTTCGTTCATCATCAAGTGATCGAAGCGCCGAGGGTTCGGCGTTCGAGGGTTGTCACTCAAGAATCTTGGTGACGACACCGGCGCCGACGGTTTTACCGCCTTCGCGAATGGCGAAGCGGAGGTTTTCCTCCATGGCGATCGGGGCGATCAGTTCGACGGTCATCTTGATGTTGTCGCCCGGCATGCACATTTCGGCTTCGCTGCCGTCCTCGGACAGCAGGTTGACGATGGTGCCGGTGACGTCGGTGGTCCGGAAGTAGAACTGCGGCCGGTAGTTCTTGAAGAACGGGGTGTGGCGGCCACCTTCGTCCTTCGAGAGGACGTAGACCTCGGCCTCGAACTTCGTGTGCGGGGTGATCGAGTTCGGCTTGCAGATGACCTGGCCGCGCTCGAGTTGTTCTTTTTCGATGCCTCGCACGAGCAAGCCGACGTTGTCGCCGGCCCGGCCTTCGTCGAGGGTCTTCTGGAACATCTCGACGCCGGTGACGGTGGTGTCCATGTTGGCGCCGAAGCCAATGATCTGGACCTTGTCACCGACCTTGACGATGCCGCGGTCAATCTTGCCGGTGCCGACGGTGCCACGTCCCTTGATCGAGAAGACGTCCTCAACGGGCATCAAGAACGGCTTGTCGATGTCCCGGACCGGCTCGGGGATGTAGCTGTCCATCGCCGCGACCAGTTCGAGGATCGGCTTGGCAGCGGTGTCGTCCGACGGGTTGTCGTACGCCGGCTTGGCCGATCCGCGAATGATCGGGATCTCGTCGCCGGGGAATTTGTAGTGGGTCAAGAGGTCGCGCAGTTCGAACTCGACGAGTTCGAGTAGTTCCTCGTCGTCGACCAGGTCGACCTTGTTGAGGAAGACGACCAGGGCGGGTACACCGACCTGACGGGCGAGCAGAATGTGCTCACGGGTCTGGGGCATCGGGCCGTCGGCGGCGGAGACCACCAGAATTGCGCCGTCCATCTGGGCGGCACCGGTGATCATGTTCTTGATGTAGTCGGCGTGGCCCGGGCAGTCGATGTGGGCGTAGTGCCGGCTTTCGCTCTCGTACTCGACGTGAGAGACGGCAATGGTGACCGTCTTGCTGGCGTCGCGAACGGTGCCACCCTTGGCGATGTCGGCGTAGGACTTGGACTGCGCACCGCCACGAGCGCCGAGGACGGCCAGGAGGGCGGCCGTCAACGTGGTCTTGCCGTGGTCAATGTGCCCAATGGTGCCGACGTTGACGTGCGGCTTCGTGCGAACAAAGGTTTCCTTGGCCATCGGTGCTTCCCGTCGTCTCCTGGTTCTGGAAAGCGAGGTTGGGGGGTATCAGCCCGTCGCCCCGCGAGGTCCGGCGGTGGTCGGCCGCGTCCCGAACCGGGGTCGGGTTCCGCCGGGCGTCGGACGGCGCGGTCCTTGGTTGGAATCGGTGCTCGAACAAAAAGAACTAGAACCGATCCGGGTCATCACGCTTCGTACTGGGAAAGCTGCCGGTGGGATTCGAACCCACGACCTCGTCCTTACCAAGGACGCGCTCTACCGACTGAGCCACGGCAGCAATAAAGGGGTGCGATGACGGGAGTCCTCTCGCGTCAAGGCATTGGGGGTGAGTCTCTCGTGAGCAATCCTCGTGTTCAGATCCGATCAATCGGGGTTCGGGGTTGGGTTCTCGCAACCGGTTCGCAGCAAGGCGGGTCAATTCGGCTTGTCACGGTGTGGATCAGGTGGTTCGGGGCATGACCCACACAGAGGGACGCTCGGGCGATCGAGGGCGAATCGGGAGAGCGGGTGATGGGAATCGAACCCACACAGCCTGCTTGGAAGGCAGGGGCTCTACCATTGAGCTACACCCGCAGGGGAGCCAGGATGCGCCGGGAGCGAGAGCGAATCGAGCAAGCTGGTGCGATGGCGGCGAATCCTCCTTTGGTCGATCCTGTTCAGCATTTCGACCGACTCGTGAACGGCCAGTCGTACATGCGAGCGGCCCGATTCGTTGAGTGTTGATGGCCGAAATGGGTGGTGCAGGATTCGAACCTGCGAAGGCTGTGCCACCAGATTTACAGTCTGGCCCCTTTGACCGCTTGGGTAACCACCCGATCGTCACTGTGTCCACTGCGAACGTTTGTCATTTCCAGCCAACCCGGATCGCGGCGACGCGATCCGGCAGAGCTGGCGGTGAGAGTCGAACTCACAACCTACGGTTTACAAGACCGTTGCTCTGCCAATTGAGCTACGCCAGCGAAATTCCGGGCAGCGGAAAAGTCAGAATTTACCGTGACTTCAGGTCGATTGCAAGCGGTTTTCTCCTTTGAATCGTTGGAATCGATTCGGAGCGTGGCTTCTCGCCTTGAAATCACCCTCAGACTCATGCTAACGCGCCCGATCGAGGGGGAGCAAGGGCACGGCCGATCCTTTAGCGGTCATGCCCATTGAGAGACCAGACACGGAGGCGTCTGATTCGGTTCGTTGCCTTGGCGATCCGTCTTTTGGGGTTCGGGAACGAACACCGCCGGGAACGATGGGACGTTCCCGGCGGGTTGAGGAACTTGCGTCGCGTCAGGAGACGGATCACGTCGGGCAATGGTTAAAACATGGGCAGTTCCATGCGTTCCTCGACAGCGATCCGGCGGAGTTTTTCCTGGGCCCGCGACTCGATCTGGCGGACGCGTTCCTTGGTGATGCCCAGCTCCTTGCCGAGCTGTTCGAGGGTCATTTCGCGGGAGCCGTCGAGACCGTATCGGGAGATCATGATCCGCCGCTCGCGGTCGTCGAGGCGGCCGAGCATCCCCTGAACGGCCTCGACGTTACGGCGGTGGGCGACCTCGTACTCGTGCTCGTCGATCCGGCCGTCGGCGGCCGATTCGAACATCTCCTCATGGCCGGTGACGAAGCGGTCGCGGCGGTAGTTTTCCTCGGGAATCGTGCGGGCGAAGTTTTTCATGATCGCCCAGCTCGCGTAGGTGGAGAACTTGTTGCCGCGGGCGTAGTCGAACTTCTCGACGGCACGGATCAGGGACATGTTGCCGTCGGAGACCAGCTCGAAGAAGTTGTTGCTGGGGCCGACGTGCCGCTTGGCGATCGAGACGACCAGCCGGAGGTTGGCCCGGATGATCTGGTTCTTGACGGCCAGGGCCTCGTCTTGCAGACGGTCGATCTCGTCGAGCTCGGCAGTCTTGGCCTTGTGGGGGTCGAGCTGCTCGCGGCGCAGGTGGGCCTTGTACTTCAGGAAGTTCATCTTCCGGAAGAGGTGGGCTTCCTGTTCTCGGGAGAGCAAGGGAACCTCGTACAGGCTGGCCAGGTACGGAGGCAAACCCTTCGGGGCCTTGACCTTGCGGGGGGGCTTGCCGTCGGCCGGCACGGGCATGTCGGCGAGGATCTCGGCGGCGGCCTTCGGGTCGTCGAAGCTCTCGTTGTGCATGTACTCGAGCTTCATTTCGAGCAGGCGTTCGGCGCGAAGCTCGTTGAGGACCCGATAGATGCTCGACCGGGTTCGGCCGTACTGCTTGGCCAGGATCTCGACGGAAGTTCCGGTGCGGAACTTCCGGTAGATCTGGGCGCGGGCCTCGGGATCGAGCGGGCCGGTCGAGCCGGGGAAGATCGCTCGGTCCGGATGCTCCCGATCGTAGGTCTTCAACGTCATGCGAATGGTCTCAGGAGAGCGGGACATCTTACGGGCAATCCTCCGGGCGATCTCGGCGAGGCTGGCCTGCCGGACCGCAGCCATGCGGCGGGCGCGTCGGATAATCTCGTCGCGCTCCGCGTCGGACAACTGGCTAAAACGAGTCCCGCGATCGACCTGTTCGCGGTGCTCCGACACGAATCGATCCAAGCTGGATTCCAGGAAACCGACTTTGATGCGACCTTCGACCCGAAAGTGGCGGGCCACGAGCCCCTGGCGTCGCCAGCGATTGACGGTCCGGGTCGAGACCCGGTAGCGTCGGCTCACGTCCTCGACGGTCAGGACCGGCTCGGTGGCCTCGTCGACCGGCTGCCCGACGGTGCGCGACAGGTCTTCCACGTAGAGTCGAAGATCATGTCGGACATCGCGACCATTGATCGTCAGCAAGGAGGAGGAATCGGCCCGGTAGCCGGTGATTCGGTAGCAAAGGAATTCGAAGGGGTAAACCTTGCTGCCTTCGATCTCAGCCAGCAGCCGCTCGGCGCGGTCCAGTTGCTCCAGCCGACGCTCTCGGGTGGCCGAGCGCGTTTGCTGTTCCATCAACTGTCGCAATGCTGGGTGGCGATAAGACTGGCTCATCCCTGCTTCGCTCCCGGGCGGCAAAAGGCAATCCCGGCTGAGGACTGATCTCAATCAATGCAGACGACTTCAATAGCTCGGACGCTTCCGGCCGTGACAATGGTTCCGTCTCTTCATGTTTTCGACGGAACCCGTCATTGAGTTCGGCTTGCAACACGGATTCTTCCCTGAGAACCCTACGTTTCGTCTGTACCCTCAAGAGAGCGTTGAGCGAGGCGAAGTTCGCCCCAAAACCCGAGTGTCAAGGCTGAATTGGCCTCGATCAACACTCCGCAAACGATGTACCCGGTGAGAAGACGAATCTGCATGGGCTCGCTGAATGGTGCTTCAAGTTCTTGTAAAAGAAGACTTTGCGTCAATGTGTGGTGGCTCGGGGAAGCGAGGTTGCGGCCGATTGCGTGTACATTATGTCAGGAGCTCGATGTCGATTTGACACCCGTGGCGGCACGTTTCCCTGGTGCATCATGACCGAGGCGCGGAAGCGCCTGGCACATGCTATTCGTGCCTGCATGCAGGTTTGCGACGCAAAATCCGGAAAATTTTCGGGAAACGACGGTCGTGCGGTCGAAATTCGAAGACATAAGGAGAGGGAATATGGGAGACGTGGTCTGCGAGTCGTGTCGAGCCAAGGGAGGATCGCTCGGTGATCCGAGTCGGTTCGGGGGCGTCGGGAACGGGGAAGGCGGGAGGAGCGTGATCGGGATGCGAAGCAGACGCCGGCTCGTGGGACTCTCGGGGGTCGCTTTGGCGATCGGGATGATCTGGTCCTTCGGGGTTCAGGCGTCCGAGGACGATCCGGTGGCGCTGGTCGAGCGTCTGGAGGCGGGGAATCGGATCGGGGTGCGGGCCTCGCTGGAAGCCGAGGGGCGTTACCTGCCCGGAGAGGGGACCGAGGACGCGCCGGTCGCCCCGATCGAGTTGACCGTTTCGACCCAAATTGAGGCGCTCGACCAGGTGCTTGCGGTCGATGCCGAAGGGCTCCCAACGCGACTCTGGCGACAGGTCGGGCAGGCGAGCGTGGCGATTGGGGGCCCGGAACCGATTCGACCGCAGACCATTGCCCTTCGGCCCGAGGTCTCCTCGCTGATCGTCGAACGAGGGAACGACTCGAACGCCGGGGCCGTCATCGCCAGTCCTCAGGGGGCCTTGACGCGGGCGGAGCTGGATCTGCTGCGGATTCCGGCCGACCCGATCGACGTGCTCGGGCTCCTGCCCGAAGCCGAGGCTAAGGTGGCTCCTGGAGACTCCTGGCCCGTTCCCGAGGCGGTCGCCCGGTCGATCAGCGGTTACGACGTTTTGGCCTCGAACACGGTGGAGGCGACGCTTCGATCGGTGAGTGAGGAGTCGGCCGAGGTCGATCTGGCGGGTTCCATTACCGGAGCGGTCCTGGGAGGTCAGGGAGAGATGACGATCACCGGGTCGTTCCGCTTCGATCGCCGGGCCAGTCGACTCGCCTCGGTGACGATTGAGCGAGATGAGCGCCGCAAGCCGGGGCCGGTTGAGGCGGGCCTGGAGTTTCGCAGTACGATTCGGATCGAGCGGAGCGAGGCAGCCGTCGAAGCGGCCGAGGAGGCGGCCCCGCAGGTCCCCGATCGGCTGCCCGACGACTGGCTCTTGCTCTCGTACACGGCCCCCGATGGACGTTATGCGCTTCAGCACGACCGGGCCTGGCATGTCTTCTCTGAGGAGGATCGGCAGGTCGTTTTGCGGCGGGTTGAGACGGGCACGGTGGTCGTGCAGGCGAATCTCGTGGCCGGGCCGACCGTCGAGCCGGGAGCCCAGCCGAAGGCCGAGCGGTTCCGGGACGACGTGAGGAAGGCCCTGGGCGATCGGTTCGACCGAATGATTGACGCCGGGAGCGTGGCCGCCCCCGATGGTGAGTTCCGCTACCGACTGGCGATGGCAGGTCGACAGGGAGAGGAGCCGATTGTCTGGTACTATTATCTTGTTTCCGATACGAAGGGCCGTCAGGTGGTGGCGATCTTCACGCTTCGAGCTTCCGAGGTCGAGCGCTTTGGCCGTCTCGATCAACGGATGATCGGCTCGTTGCGCTGGTTGCCGGAGGTGCGGTGAGTCCTCCGGGGGACAGGGACGGGACGGAGGGAATCGGTCGAGGCCCTCGGCGTTTCAGTGTTTCGGTCGAATCCGCCATTGTTTCCCGATGTCCTGATGGCCTATGCTCAATTTTGATCATGAATGGTTGGCACGGGTGTTTCTCGAACGTGGTCCTGGATTCCTGGGAAGGTGTTCGTCGGAGGGGATTGACGGTGCGGATCTGGTGGGGAGGGCTTTGGGTTCATCGCCCGCCGTGCCCCTTCGCCAGCCTCTCTTTGTTGATGTCGATCCCGGAGCGTCGGGGGTCGCCAAGTCGGGGACCGGCTCGGACTCGAACCGGAGGAGATCGGACATGAGGAGCACGACGACCATGCTGGCGCGAGGCCGACGAACCGTACGACGACGACTCTTGCAGATCGTGGCCCTGGGGCTGGCCTTCGGGCCACTGCCGGCGATTGCCTGGCAAGTCGGAGGGGCGCGCCCTGCGCCGCCGATCGACGCGACAAGGCCCGCTCCGGGCCTGGACAACGGCCGCTCGGGATCGGCTCCTCCGGGCTTCGCGGAGCCTCCAGCTCCTGGTCTGAGTGAGCCTGGCCGAGACACCGGTCGGCGCTATCGGTTCATCGAAGCCTATTCCCCGCCCGACGCCAACGACAGCGGTATCGGTCCGTATCAGGTCGCGTTTGTGGAGAGCCTTGATCGGTCGTTCGAACAGCCCGGTCAGGCTCCCGAGCGCACGCAACTGGTGTCTCGGGTGATTGTGGTCGAACGTCCGGCACAGGTGGGCGGGATCGAAAATCGCACTGTATCGGCCCTGGTTCGGTCTTACCAGACGGTCCAGTTGACCAAAGACGGCGTGCCCGACACCTCAAGCCTCGGGCCGGTCGGTCTGGCCGGTCAGACGTTCTGGCTGCAGGATGACGGGCGGCCGGTGCCGACGATCCTGACCCTACCCGGATCGTCGCGACTGAACCAGGAGCAGTTTGGGTTCGCGGCGTACCAGCAGGTCGACGTGCCGAAGCTGGCGGGCCTTCTATCGGCGCTGCACCAGGGAGTCGGGTCGAGCTGGCGGGTTCCCCGCAATGCGGCCGAGGCCCTTCTCGGAGACACGATCGTCGATGGCACGCTGGAGGCAACCTTTGAGGGTTTGATTCCCCCGACCGAAACCGACCAGAACTCCCGGGCGGTGATTCGGATCAGCGGTCGGGTGCAACTGATCAGCGCCATGACGGCCGTCAATGCTCAGCTCGAATTTGCCTTTGTGGACCCGGCAACGACGTTGGATCAGCCCCCCGGGAACGGCCAAGTCAATACGCTCGAACCGCGGATGCTCGATGTCCCGGGGTCGATCAACCGGCTCCTGCTCGCCCAACGAGACGTGGTGGAACTGCCCGACGCGACCGGCCGGATCGGCATGCGGGCCACCCAGCTTCGGGAGGTGAACCTGGAGCGTCGGCGCACCGTCCCGCCCGGCCTGATTCCCCCGTTGCCGAACCCGACGCCCGTCCCGACCCGTCAGAATTCCTGGGTCGTCTTCCGAGACCCGGAGAACCGTTTCCTGTTCGAGCACCCTCAGGATTACCGCCCTGCCCCGGCCGACCAGAGCGCCGGCGAGGATGTCGTCTTGCAGCGCGTTCGGATTGACGGGGTGCCGGATCACATGACCTTCGTCTTTCATCCCCGAGGCGAGGTTCCGGCCGAGCTCCGCCCCGATCCGTTCGTGCAGCGGATGATCGAGGGCTGGCGATCGGTTCCCCCTCCCGGTGTGACGGTTGGCCAGGGCTCCGAGGGTTGGTTGCCCGAGGCGGAATGGGGAGGCAAACGGGTTTACCGCCTGGAACTGCCCCTGAGCTATGTGCCTGAAGCCTTCGCGGTGCAGGATGCCGGCCGAGCGTACTCCTCGGCCTACCTGATCCAACTGCCCAACGGCGCGGCCCTGGAAGTGATGAGCCTGACCGAAGGGTCCCCCGTCGAGTTCCGCGAACAGGTTGAGGACGTGCTCCGTTCGTTCGAGGTCGATCCCCCTGCCCCCGCGGCTCCCCGAGCGGCCGCACCGGTTGCGAGGCCGAACCCCACCCCGGCACCGGCACCGGCTCCTGGAACGAGCGTTCCGCCGGTCGAACCAGAGGCGGATGTTCCCCCGGTCGAATCGGACGAGCCGCCGGCGGTGGCTCCGGCCCTCGAATCCGATTCCTCGCGACCAGCTCCGCCGCCGATCGAGTGACCTCGATCGGGAGGGCGTGACGCTGTTGCCGAGTCACCCACCCGGAGCCGGGACAAGAAACCGGCTCCGAGGCCCGCTCAGGCCCGCCGGGCCAGTTCAACGGCCACCTGGGCGGCCAGCGAGGCATTGGCCACGATCAGGGCGACGTTGGCCGTCTGGCTCATGCCGTGGGTCGTCTCGTGGATTCGGGCAAGGAGAAACGGTGTCAGCCGCTTGCCGGTAATGCCGAGGCGGTCCGCCTGGGCCAGGGCATCATCGAGGGCAGCATTCATGATGGCGTCATTCGGAGCGTCCGATTCCGGGACTTGCTGCACCAGGACCACCGCGCCGGGCACGCCGAGCCGTCGATGCACGGCCACCACCTGGGCCGCCTCGGCCGGATCATCGACCCGATGCTCCAGCGGAAGGCCGGTCGTCCGGCTCGTAAACGCGGGCAAGGCGTCGGTCTGATAGCCGAGAATCGGAACTCCTCGGGTTTCCAGGGCTTCGAGCGTGGCAGGCAGATCGAGGACGGTCTTGGCCCCGGAGCAGACGACCAGCGATCCATCGGCCTGGGCCAGTTCGTCGAGATCGGTCGACACGTCGAAACTTTCGGCTGCCCGGCGGTGTACTCCTCCAAGGCCCCCCGTTGCGAACACGCCGATTCCCGCCGATCGGGCGATCCAGAGCGTGGCCGAGACGGTCGTCGCCGCAGTTCGGCCCCCGGCAAGGACCGGGCTCAGGTCGCGCCGGCCGGCCTTGAGTACGTTGTCGGCCTGGGCCAGGAGGGTCAACTCGGTGTCACTGAGGCCGATCCGGACCCTTCCGTCCAGCACGGCGATGGTGGCCGGCACGGCCCCGGCGTCGCGCACGGCCTGCTCCGATCGCCTGGCGGTTTCCAGGTTCGAGGGCCAGGGAAGCCCGTGGGCGATTAGGGTCGATTCCAGCGATACGACGGGCTGGCCGTGTTGCAACGCGTGGGCGATGTCGGGGGCGATCGCTTCAGTGAATGCGTTCATTGGTTTGCTCGCATAACTTCATGCAGTCATTGGGAATCGGAGTTTCTTGCAGAAAATGTTCCGGGCGATTGAGGGGTTTATTCCGTAAGATAGATGACAGGTTCATCTCCTGGAGGCAGGGTTTCTCCATTCATCGAGAGGCGAATTTGTTTGCGTGGATGTAGAAGGGATTCTGCATCATGGCCCGCTTCGAATCAAAAGTTGAACGGACCGAACGCGTGAGTGCTGTGCCCCGAACCATGCCGGAGCGATCCGACAGTTTCCGAGTGGTGCTTGAGATCGTCGAGGGTCCCCGAGCGGGCCAGGCGTTCGTGGTCGAGCGCGCGGAGCCGTTCGTGGTAGGCCGTTCACTGCTGGTGGATGGTTCGGTCCCCGAGGATGGTTCGCTCTCTCGAGACCATTTTGAACTACGAGTGACCAGCGGAGGCGACCTGACGCTCCGCGATCTGCAAAGCACCAATGGCACGTTCGTGAACGATCGAGCGGTCGAGCGGTCTCGGCTGGTTCATGGCGACCTAATCATGGCCGGGGAAACCGTCTTTCGGGTCAAGATCGAGGCCTCGGGCGGCAGACCGGGCTTGCTTCGCCCCGACGAGGTGGGCACGGCCGAGCACGACCGGCCCCAGGTCTCCTTCGCCCCGATCGTCTGCGGCGGCTGCGGCATCTCGGCGCCGCAAGGCACGGTGGTGGCTCAGGACCGGCCCGAGGGGACCGGCCCCGAGTCGGTTTACTGGCTGTGCGATAACTGCCGGGCTGAGATGGCCATGACCCCTCAGCCCGTCCCGCATTACAAGACCCTCCGCGAACTGGGACGCGGCGCGATGGGAGTCGTCTACCTGGCCCAGCACCACCGAACCGGCCGCAAGGTCGCGCTGAAGCTGATCGTGCCCGAGTCGGCCGCCGCCCGATCGGCCATCGACCGCTTTCTCCGCGAAATGACGGTCATCAGCAAGCTGAAGCACCCGAACATTGTCGAATGGCTGGAACAGGGGACGACCGGCGGTCGCTTCTGGTTCGCCATGGAGTACGTCGACGGTAGCAACCTTGAGGCGATCGCTCGGGCGGCTCACGGGCAGTACCCGATCGACCAGGGCTGCCGAATGGCCGCTCAGATTCTCAAAGGGCTCGATCACGCCCACCGCCAGGGCTTCGTGCACCGGGACATCAAGCCGGAAAATATCCTGATCGGACGCACTCCGAGCGGCTTGCTCTCGGTCAAGATTTCCGACTTCGGGCTGGCCAAAAGCTACCGGAGCATCGGTCTGTCCGGCCTGACCTTCTCTGGAGAGATGCGCGGGACGATCCCCTTCATGCCCCCCGAGCAGATGCTCGACTTCAAGACCGTCAAGCCTTCGGGCGACATCTACGCCACTACCGCGACGCTCTATTTCCTGCTCACCGGTCAATTCATTCACGATCAGGTCGGTGAAGGAATCGACGTGGTGCAGCTCGTCCTGGAACAGACACCGATCCCGATCCGCGAGCGACGCCCCGAGATTCCCGCTCAGCTCGCCGCCGTGATCGACCGGGGCCTGTCCCGAGACCCCGCCGACCGCTTCCCCAGCGCCTCGGCACTTCGCCAGGCACTCCGGCCCTTCTGCTGATCCCGCGCTGGGGTTCACGACGGAATTCCGCCCTTAGCGGGCTTCCGTCGAGGTTTCGTCGAGTACAAGCCGGATGTCGGACACGACCGACTCGGGATCAAGAAACTGAAGATTGTAGATTTCCCGTTGCCGGCCGTTCGGATCGACCAGGAAGATGCGCGACGGGTGGTCAAGCGTGCCACTGGGACCGATCCGAGCCCACATGTCCCACGAGGCGATGACCTCGGACACCGGCTTCGGATCGCCCGTCAGGAAGTGCCATCCCGAGGGGTCGGCGCCGAAGATCTCGGCGTATCGGCTGAGAATCTCAGGCCGATCGGTTTTCGGATCGAGCGAGATGGACACCAGGGCGACGCGGTCGCCCCAGAGCCCGCAACGCTTCAACTCCTCCTGCACGCGGTACATCGTGTGCGTGGTGGCAGGGCAGGAACCGTTGCAGGTCGTGTAGACGAAGCTCACCAAGGCGGCCTTGCCCTGCGATTGCAAGTCGGCCAGGCGGAATGGTTGTTCGGTCCGAGCATCGACCAGCACCGTTTCCGGTGCCGGGCCGATGTCCGCCAGCCGGGAATCATCGGCCTGCGCCATCGGAACGCCGAGCCAGGTGACACAGGAGCTAATCACGAGCCAGACACCATGAATGAGCATTTGCATGTGCTCCGTTTGTGGTCGATGTCGCGTTTGGTGGTCAAGTCGGCGCGTGAAATCAGTTGATCAGCATGTCATGACCACGGGCCGCTCCGGTCGGGAAGTCGGTGAGATCGACATCGAAGAACGGATCGACCTTCATTCCGTCCGGGCCGATGCGGACGAGCCGGATGCAGAAGTTCTCGGAGCGGTCGAGGGTCGAGAGCAAGGAATTGGTCACATACATGCGCTTGCCGTCATTGGTGACGTGCATCATGTTCGGCTGGACGCAGGGAACCACCGTGCTGGTCAGCACCAGGTTCTCGGGGTCGGACACATCCCACTGCTGGATCTCGTCGCCGCCGAAGCACGAGACGTACAGGAAGCGATCGTCGGGGCTCTGCCTCAGATCGGCAGGCAAGGCGGCGGTATCGGCCACTTTTTTCACCTCGTAGGTGCCGTCGCCGCGACCCTTGAACAGATAGATCGAATTGTCGAGCGCACAGTTGGTGAAGCCGTAATCATTCTCGGGCTTGAGCGACCAGCGGACTTCCAGCGGGGCGAGTCCGGCCTCCATGACCTGAAGCGGTTTCCGCTCCTTGAAATCCCAGACGATCAGCTCGTTGCCGAAGTCACTGAGGCTCATCTCCGGGAACGGTTTCTCATAATTGCGCAAGGGTGTAAATGCGCTGGAAATCATGCGGTTGAACTCGGGCTTCACGGCCACGTCGTAACCGTAAGGGGATTCCTCGGGCTGGTCGATCCGACGGATGAAGCGGCCGTCGTTGGTGAATTCGGCCATTCCGGCGGGGAGGCCGCCATCGGCCGCGCCGAGGAAGGTCAGCAGCATTCGGCCCGGCAGGGCGTAATAGGTGTGCGGGCCCGACAATCCGGTCTGTTCGGTCACATTGTCCAGGACGGTCTCAATCCGGGGGGCGGCCGGGTCGGTTGCGACGTCAATGATCCAGATGCGGCTCGAAAACAGGCCACCGGCCCAGATCCGCGTCCGATCGTCGGTAAACCCCCAGTGGTGCGTTTCGTTGCCGTTCGAACCGAGGTCGAGCTGATGGATGATCGTGCCGAAGCTTGGGCTGGTCTGGTCGACATCCACGGTGATGATGAAGTCGTTCTCTTGCGCATCAGCATCGACGCAGAAGACATACAGATACTTCTCGGGCCTATCGAGCCGCGTGACGTAGGGCGACAGGCATGTCTCGGCACTGGCGACGGAGGCGACCAGGATCATCGCCAGGATTCGAGGAATCTGCACGCAAAAACTAACGATTCGACACATGGTTTCAACCCTCTTTGGCAAGGTGGCAGGGAAACGGTCGTTGTGGTGCGGGATGACTCAGGGATTCGGGCCAACGTGCTCGGAGGGAACGATGGCGATCGAATCGAGCCATCGGCGAAATGCCTCGGCTTCTCCTCCGCGCAGGATGGTCGCCTTCTCGGTGTTGAAGAAGATCTCAATGTCGATGCCGGTGTCACGCACTTCCGTGATCATGTCCAGATTCAAATAACTTCCACCAATCTTGACCAGGGTCATCGAGGAACCTCCGATCGAAGTTCTGGCCAATTCCTTCCGGGAACTGGCCTGGCCCGTCCGGGCACGACAGTGCCAGGGAGGGCCGTATCCCACGTTACCAGAATCACACGTTCGAATGGATTGCTTTTCCCCCCTCGGCCGCGTGGCAGACGTGCACCTCGACATGGGTGCCGGTGCGTCGGGCGTATGCGTCGAGCACCGAAGCGGCGAAGGCGTCGGCCTGCTCGGTCTGAACCAGATTGACCGTGCAGCCGGCCCAGCCTGCCCCGCAGAGCTTGCCACCGAGAAATCCGGGCGCGGCCTCGGCCGCTTCGACCAATGCATTCAGCGCCGGTGAGCTGTTCTCGAAATCGTCTCGGCTCGAAGCGTGCGAGTCGAGCATCAGGCGGCCCAATCCGGCGAGGTCGCCACGTCTCAGGGCCTCGATTCCTTGCCGGACCCGTTCGTTCTCGGTCAGGACATGCCGCGCGCGACGGAATCCAACCGGGTCGAGCCGATCGCGATAGGCATTCAGGTCGGCGAGGGTAAGGTCACGGAGCGAGGTGACCGATGGAGGTTCCCGATACGGATCAGAGAATGATGATGCCGGTGGATGCTCGCGGAAGAACTGGACGACGCGATCACATTCCTCCCTGCGCTGGTTGTACTTGCCGTCGGCCAGGTGTCGAGAGGTCTTCGAGTCGCAGACGACGATCGCCGGGCTCGGATCGCCCAGCGAGAGCCGTTCGAATTCGAGCGAGAAACAATCGAGCGCGACGGCATGATCACGTTTGCCCAGCAAGGTGCAAACGAAATCGAGCAAGCCCGAGGCAACGCCGACCGTCTTGTTCTCGGCCTCGCGGAGGGTTTGTGCCAGGGCCATCCGGGCCGGTTCGTCGAGCGAGGCGGAGTCCCCCCCCTGCCCTTCGCCGAACAGACCGGCGTTGAGCAAACACAGCGCGAGGGCCCCCTCCAGGCTCGCCGAGCTGGAGAGGCCCGCGCCCAGAGGCACATTGCCGGCGATCGTGGCCTCGAACGCGGATTGAGGCGGCCCGAACCGATCGCTCATGGCCTGGAGGACCCCGTGGAGATAGCGTCCCCAGGCACCGGGAGCGTCTGGCACGTCCTCGTGCAGCGGCAGGCCGTAGAGATCGTCAAAGGCTTCGGAGTAAATCCACGATTCCTGCCCCCGGGTCGGCCGACAAGCCACAACAGTCGTGCGGTCAATGGCCGCGGCCAGGACCAAACCGTTGTTGTGATCCGTGTGGTTGCCCAGCAATTCCACTCGCCCCGGTGCCATGCCAAGGCTCGTCGGCTCCGCGCCGAAGCGCTCGCGGAAGGCGGCCCGAGCACGCTCGATCGGATCGGATGCGGTCATCATCGGTCCCCCTCCTGAATCACTCGGGAGTCAATCGTCATCCGACGGGAACAGCTCGGCCACAGTCACGGAGAAGCCCGGAACGACCTCGCCACCGTCGAGGATTTCTGCCTCACTGAGCAAGACGGATTGCTCGGAGGCGGGGCCGGTATGCACGCGGATGGACCGTGTGGTCGGATCGACCATCCAGACCAGGCGGACCCCGGCCTCGAAGTATTCGCGAAGCTTGCGCTCCATCTCGGCTCGGGAGTTGTTCTTGCTCAGAACCTCGACCGCCAGGTCGGGCACGAGGCTCGGGATCGGCTGGTCAGGAAGTTTGCCACTGGGGAATCGGCCGCGAGCGACGAACGCCACGTCCGGAATCCGCACGAGCTGGGGCATGATCCTCATGGTTCCATCGGCCCCCGAGACGTAACCCAGGCGGCGAGGCAGGACGTGAGTGTTCAGGAGTGTGAGGATCAGCCCTGCAATCAGTGACTCCCGGTAGCCCATCGCCTTCTCCACCAGCACGCCCTCGACTAGCTCGCACGGAAGGTTCTCGTGATCGAGCAGTCGAAGGAGGTCCTCCTCCGTAGCTGAACCCGGCACAGGCCGGAAGCGAACACGAGAGGCCGGGATGTCGCCCAAGCGGTGAAGCAGCTCGGCGATGGTCTCTGGCGGGTCGGTGGCGATCGTGGAGGGGCTGGTCGACGTGGCCACGCGTGAGGCTCCCTCGCGGGTTTGGGGCTGGGGATCATCCCTGTTCTGATTGTACGATGACCCCCTCGGCGTTGCCCAGCGCCTCCGGCCCGGTCTTCACAGGATCAAGAGGGGCATTCCCGACGGTTGAGCTTCGCGCTCTCGGGTTGCCGGAATGACGATCCTGACGCAACACAACCGTGCCTGGTAGAATGAGAGGTCGTGATCCATCGACGAAAAAGCGGTTTTTGAAATGATGTTCGGTCGAGACGCAATCCGACCGTAACGATCATACGAGAAGGAGCGCGGCACGATGGCGATCTCAAGGAACCCGATCCGGCGTATTGCCATCTCGACCGGAGGAGGCGACGCACCGGGGCTCAACGCGGTGATTCGCGCGGCGGTCGTTTCGGCCTTGAATCGAGGGTGGGAGTGCGTCGGAATTCGGGACGGGTACGACGGCGTCTTGACCCCCGAGCGGTTCCCCGATGGTGGTCTGATTCCCCTGACGGCTGACCGGGTGCGCGGCATCACCCACCTGGGAGGGACGATTCTGGGGACAACGAACAAGAATAACCCGTTGAGGTTCCCGACACCGCAGCCGGATGGCTCGATCGTGCCGGTCGACCGCAGCGCCGAGCTGGCCGAGCGATTGGGCGAGAACGTCGATGCGGTCATCGCCATCGGCGGCGACGGCTCGATGGAGATTGCCCACGCCCTGAGCCGGCATGGCCTGCGCGTGATCGGTGTGCCGAAGACGATCGACAACGACCTCGATGGCACCGTTCTCACGTTCGGGTTCCTCACGGCGGTAGCCTTTGCCACGGAATGCCTCGACCGCCTGCACACGACGGCCGAAGCCCACGACCGGGTCATGGTGGTCGAGGTGATGGGCCGCTACGCCGGTTGGATCGCCATGAGCGCGGGGATCGCCGCTACCGCCGATGCGATCCTCATTCCCGAGATTCCCTTCGACCTGGAGCCGGTGGCCCGGAAGATCGTCGAGCGCGACCGGATCGGCCGGCGCTTCTCGATCGTGGTGGTGGCCGAGGGGGCGTATCCGAAAGGAGGCGAAGTCTCACTCGTCCCCGGTGAACCCGGTCGTGTCGAGCGTCTGGGCGGCATGGGCGAAAAGGTCGCCGAAGGGCTTCGGGCCGCGACAGGGAAGGATGTTCGGGTTGTCGTCCTGGGCCACCTGCTTCGCGGCGGCCCCCCCGTCCCCATGGACCGCCTACTGGCGCTTCGCTTCGGAGCAGCGGCGGTACGAACCCTGGCCGACGGCCATTCGGGCGTAATGGTCGCCCTCGACCCGCCGGAGGTCAAGTATGTCCCGCTTGATGTCGCCACTCACCGCATGAAGTCGGTCCCCCTGGACTGCGACACCATCTTGACCGGCCGCGACATGGGCATCAGCTTTGGCGACTGACCGCTCATGATCGTCCGTACGACGGTCCTCGGCACCGGCCCCGGCAAGAGCCCTCAGGGGTCAGGACTCTCGCCGGTTGCCGGATTGCGCTACCGAGGCTGCAAAGCGAAGCATACTCAAAGAAGCTCAACACTCATGCATTGTGGCACACGGTACAGCGTGACTCACGACAACCATCGCTCGTAAGTCTCTTGCATTGTGTCAGGTGGTTGTCGGTCCCGTCAACATCAAAGCCAGAAACACATCGTATTTTCATCATGCTTAATCGAGCGAGCTGGAAGGAGGCTGCCATGTCTGGCGTGATTGGGGTTTGGTTGTGTGACTGCATGGATTTTGGTGGGTCGTGACGGAACTCGCCGGGTCTTGTCTAATGTAACGAGGCGCAAAAACGAATCGCCCCGGTGTCCTCGATCGGTCGAGCGAGCGAGGACGCCGGGGCGGTGAGCGATCGGTCGCGAGCGGGGGGCGAGGCCGAATCAGGCGATGGCTGAGGCTGTGGCGGCCTGCTTGAGGGCCTCGGCCTTGTCGGTCTTTTCCCAAGTGAACTCGGGCTCGGAGCGGCCGAAGTGGCCCCCGGCGGCGGTCTTGCGGAAGATCGGCCGACGCAGCTCAAGGTGGGCGATGATGCCCGAGGGGGTCAGCGGGAAGTGCTCACGGATCAAGGCCTCGATCTGATCGTGCGGAAGAGTTCCGGTGCCGAAGGTGTCGACGTGAATACTCACCGGGGCGCTCACGCCGATGGCGTAGGCGAGCTGGACTTCACATTTCTTGGCCAGTCCGGCGGCCACCACATTTTTTGCGGCATAGCGGGCCATGTAGGCGGCCGAGCGGTCCACCTTGGTCGAGTCCTTGCCGCTGAAGGCTCCGCCCCCGTGACGGCCGGCGCCGCCGTAGGTGTCGACAATGATCTTCCGGCCGGTCAGGCCGGCGTCGCCGTGCGGGCCGCCGACGATGAACTGGCCGGTTGGGTTGATGTGGTAGGTGATCTCCCCCTTAACCATGTCCTTGGGCAAGACCGGCTCGATGATCTCCTTGATCACTGTCTCGCGGATCTGCTGCTGGGTGACGCCGGGGTTGTGCTGGGTCGAGACAACCACGGTGTCGATCCGGACCGGGCGGCCGTCGTCGTATTCGACCGTGACCTGGCTCTTGTTGTCCGGGCGGAGCCAGGGGATCGTGCCGTTTTGCCGCAACTCGGTCAGGCGATTCAGAATGCGGTGAGCCAGGGCGATCGGCAGGGGCATCAGCTCGGGGGTCTCGTCGCAGGCGAAGCCGAACATCAAGCCTTGGTCGCCGGCGCCGATCTCCTTGCCCTTGGCGGAATCTTCGTTGACCCCCATGGCGATGTCGGGCGATTGCTTGCCCAGGGCGACCATCACGCCGCAGGTGTCGGCGTCAAAGCCCATGGCGCTGGAGGTGTAGCCGATCTCTCGGACGACCTGCCGAACCACGCCGGGATAATCGACGACCGCCGTGGTCGTGATCTCGCCGGCCAGGACAACTAGGCCGGTTGTCACCAGAGTCTCGCAGGCGACCCGGGCATTGGGGTCCTGTTCGAGGATCGCGTCGAGGATGCCGTCGGAAATCTGGTCGGCCATCTTGTCGGGATGGCCCATCGAGACCGATTCACTAGTAAACAGGTAGCGATTATTCTGAGACACGGGCAGACCTCTCCTGCGGTCGAGTGACGGGGCCGGGGGACCGGATCACACCTCCAACGGGGCCATCGGGCAAGCGTACCCCCTTCGGGAGCTGCAAACTCCGTTCTTGAGGGGCGAGTCTATCAAGGCCCCCGTCGCGCTGTAAAGCCAAGCCAGCCTTGAGCGTGGGCCCAGTGCCACACAGCCGAGCAAGAATCTGGCCAGATTTCACTGGACAATTCCGGTACGTCCGTTCATACTTCGCCCGTTCTTCTCTGTTCGTGTGTTCAGTAATGGCCGCGAAGGGGAGGACCACGGATAAACGCTTTCACAGTGGAGGACCAGTCAGTGCGACTCAAGACGCAAGGGCAAGCATTCCTGGCGGCCTGGGTGGTCGCGTTGGTTCCAGCGTTCGGACACCCTCAAGAGGACATTGAAGCCATGTTCCCTCAACCGACGGCTGAACATCGACATTTGACCGAGGAGGTTGGCACCTGGGACGCGACAATCACCTCGTTCATGAACGGTCCCGGCCAGCCTCCCACAATGTCCAAGGGGGTGGAGACGAACCGGATGATGGGCGAGTTCTGGCTCCTGAGCGCGTTCGAGGGAGACTTCGGCGGCATGCCCTTCCGGGGCCACAGCCAGATTGGCTTTGATCCCAAGGCCGGCCATTACGTCATGAGCTGGGTCGATACGATGAACCCGAAGCTCTCGACCCACACCGGCTCCTACGACCCGGAGGCAAAGACCTTCACCTTTGTGGGTAAGGCCTTCGACCCGATGCTCGACAAGGAGGTGGACCAGAAGACCATTAGCGTTGCCACCGACTCGGATCACAAGGTCTTCACTCTCTTCATGAAGGCCCCCGAGTACGGCGACGACTGGGTTGAGTTCATGAAAATCGAGTACACCCGACGCAAGGAGTGAACGGTGCGCTCACACGGGGCATCGAGCCCAGCCGCTCAGGATCGCCTGGCGAGCGCCGGGCGATCCGCCCTCGGGCCGGTCCTGCGTTTCGGGGCTCGTCACGTGTGTCACGTCCACGAGGACACACCATCCTGAACCGACAGGATTCCATTGCAAAAGAGTGTCGATTTGGAGATGTCCTCCCAGGGCGATCCAGGCAATTCGGTTTCAGGAGCTCCTGAGGAGGTCGACGATTGCCAGGAAGATCCCGAAAAGGACCATGAAGGGGCCGAGGACCTTGAAAACCATGCCGTACTGCTGATGCCAGGCATCCCACCGGAAATCAGTTCCGGGCGTCTTGCCGATGACCCGGTGGCCCAGCAGGGTCGCGAAGACCCCCGCGACGATCGGGATGGTCGCTTCGACGATGACGGCGAAGAGATCGGGATTCCGCAAGATCGATTCAAAGATTCCAATTGTATTCATTGGGTTTCGGCATCCCGGTTTCGATCGCGGCGATACCAGGTCCAAAGCAGGCGGAGGGTAGTGGCGTCGAGCATCGCCTGGGAGGATGGGTAGGTGCTGGGCTCGGCCTCCGGAGAGGGGCGGCCAAGCAATGCGAGGGTCGAGTCGGTAATGGTGGCGGCATCGGCTCGGGCGATCAGCTCGGCGAGGAAGATCGGGAAGTTCTCGACGGCCGAGGGGAGCAGGCGGTCGCCGAGGTCGCTGTAGTTCATCTGGTCGGCGACAATCCGGAAGGCGATCTGGGGATCGGTGCGGACCAGGTGCAGCTCGGTGACGGGGTCTCGGGGAACGCGCTTCGAGCGACGGGTGCGGGGGGGCTTCGGGCCTCGGAGGATCATCGCGTTGAGTCCCGAGGCGACGGCGTTGGCCCAGCCGATTCCCTGCGGATCGCGGAACTCGTCGTCGGTGGCGATCCGACCGCCGTGGACCAGCTCCAGCTTCGACCAGGGGACGTAGTGGGCCGGTTCGCCTCGGAGTCCGCTGATGCTTAGCCCTTCGGGCTGGATGGCCGCGCGGTGGACCGATCGCGCGGGGACGAGCTTCGGCACGGTATCGACGCGACGGGCCTCGGCGGCGATTCCCTGGTCATACAGGGCGTCGAGCAGCTCGCGGACCTCTCCTTCGGCCAGGGGCCAGGGGAGGATGCCGGGGGCGCGTTTGACCCACTGCATCGCCTCGGTCGGGTGCAGGCCCATCACCCCCCGGAACAGGTCGCGCAGGGCGTCCGGGTTCTCGGGAGCGTCGAAGAGGATCAGGCGGTAATCGGTTTCAGGCATGAGTTTCGATCGCCTGGGCGATCCCCCGATCGGCGTGCGGGTCGATTGAAATTGAGCTTACGCCCTCGATGGTCCGACGGCCAGAGGTCACGGCCCTGCGATGCCGGTGGCCAAGGACGCCAGGGGATTCTGGAAACGAGGGGAGGGTTCGCGCGCAGAGCCTCAAAGACGAGAGAAGGAGAGCGGTCTTCATTGCAGTGGGCCACCACCTCGACGCGGGCTGTCTGAGGGGGTAGAGTCCCGAAACGAGGACGGCATGCGCGGAGGGGCCATCGAGACGACCCGAAACGATCTGATCCGAAACGACGCAACGCGGCGAGGCTGAGCACAACCACACGCAGAAGGCTGGGCGACTCATGGTGATGGCGATCTCTGCTTGGATCAAGCGAATCCTGGGCTCGCTCGGGCCGGGGCTGATCATTGCGTCGGTCTGTCTCGGTCCAGGGAGCGTGACAACGGCCTCGAAGATCGGGGCTGAGTACGGGTATGCCTTGATCTGGGTGGTCGTGTGCGCGGCGGCGGCCATGATGATGTATACGGTCATGGGCGCGCGCTTCGGGGCGACGCAGGTCCGGTCGTTCCTGCAGGCGGTGGCCGATCACTACGGCCGATGGTTTGCGGTCCTGATCGGTCTGGCGGCCTTCTTGATGTCAGCCAGCTTCCAGTTCGGCAACAACCTCGGGGTTACGACCGCGACGGCCAGCGTGACAGATAACTGGGCCTCGCGGAACCTCTCGGCCATGCTCGGCCGGTCGGTGGCCGAGGAGCAGATCTGGCCCTTCGTCTTCACCGGCACAGCGATTCTGATGGTCGCCTTCACGAAGAACCTCTATCGGCTGATTGAGCGGGTGATGATCGTGCTGGTGCTGATCATGATCGTCGCCTTCTTCACGAACCTGGTGGTGGCTCGGCCGAACCTGGCCGAAGCGGCCGCGGGGCTCGTTCCTCAGGTGCCGAAGGGAGACGGTACGATCACCGTGATGGCGGCGATGGTGGGGACGACCTTTGTCTTGCATGCCTGTCTCTATCAAGCGTACCTGGTGCAGTCGAAGGGCTGGCGCTTGCCAGACGTCCGCAAGAGCCTGATCGACTCGATCGTCGGGATCACGTTGCTGTCGACGATCAGCATCCTGATCATCCTCACCTCGGCGGCGGCCCTGCGGCCTCGCGGAATTGTGATCCAGGATGCCGCCGAGATGGCCCTGCAACTGGAGGCGACCTTCGGGCCGATGGCCAAGTTCATCTTCTGCCTCGGGTTCTGGGCGGCGGCCTTCTCGTCGATCCCGGTCAACGCCCTGGTCGGCGGGGGTCTGCTGGCCGATGGGCTGGGGCTTGGCTCGCGGATGGACCAGCCCTGGCCGAGGCGGTTCGCCTTGGGGATCATGGTCATCGGCATGCTCATCGCCACGATGCCGCAGGAAAACCGGGCCAATGCCCTGGTGATCGCCCAGGCCGCGACAATGCTGGCGGTGCCGGCCGTGGGGATCGGCATGTTCCTGATGCTCAACAATCGCTCGGTCATGGGGCGGTTTGCGAACTCGTGGCGTCAGAACATCCTGGCGGGCTTCGGGTTGCTGCTAGTGTTGGTCCTCTCGGTGGCGACCTATGGGAAGTTGATCGACCAGATCGGCAAGGTTCGGGAGCAGTGGCGGACGGAGGCGGCGACAACCGCAGTTCCGGCTTCCGTCGAGGTCGAACCAGTGGACGAATCGGACTAGACGCGGGGGGCAAATCCTGGCAGCATCCGTCATCCCCTCTGGAGGAGGCGGCGTTCGTCCGCCCGACGCTTCGTCGATGTCCGTTGAAGTCTGAAAATCAACGACCCGCGCGCTCCTGGTACGGGGGTGGGCCGTTGGAGGGCGAGTCTCCATGCAGCGGTACCCGATCCGGCTCGGCGTGGTGGTCGTCTGCCTTGTGCTGGCCATCAGTGCTTCCGGTTGCAACGCCCTTGGGCTTGGCAAGAACAAGGATGGCCGATCCGACCAACCGACCTTCTACGACGAGTTCTTCAGCGGCCAGGACGAGGCCGATGCGATCGCCTCTTCGCGCGAGCAGGACCCGGCCGCCCCGGCCCGGATGCACCGGCGGAACCGTTTGCCCGGCGGCCTCAGCTCCGAGGCGAGGGAAATCGAGCGCGGTTCGTTCAATATCTACTGATCCTCCCCTCTCGGTGGTGCGGGGCAGGAGGACCGGTTGAGGGGCCTTCGGGAGCGTGTTGCGATGTTCCGTCTTCGCCTCCCGATCCGGTGGCCGATCAGCCGGAAAACCGATCGCCCCTGGAACCAGTGGTTCGGCGACCGAGGGGAACGGGCCGCCTCCCGATACCTGCGCCGAAAGGGGATGCGCATCCTCTGCCGGAGCTACCGAACCCCTCGCGGAGAGATTGATCTGGTCGCCCGAGACGGGGACACGCTCGTCTTCGTCGAGGTCAAGACCCGTCGCCGAGGGCAGCCCGCCGAGGCCGTGACCCTGGACAAGCAACGGCGGATCACCCGCGCCTCGCTCCAGTTCCTCAAGTGGCACGGCCTGCTCGACGCGGCTCGTCCGGTCCCCTGCCGGTTCGACATCGTGGCAATTGTCTGGCCCGACGGCCTTGGCCGGCCGACCATCGAGCACTTCCCCGACGCCTTCGACGCCGCCGGACCTCGAGGGCAATTCTTCGTCTAGAAGGTTGTTCCCTGGCGGGTCGGGGCCGCGTCAGGCTCGACCATCGATCCGACGCTCGTCGGCTCGGTGACGGAAATCGGTCAGGTGTGGTTGAAGAATTCCGAGCAATGCGCAGCCTTGCCTGGCAAAATGTGGCCCGGCGCCCCCTTTTGATCAAGAAAGGGCAATGGCCCGCGCCAGGTCCGAGCCCGCCTTGCCCGCCCTGCGAGTCACCTCAAGAGGATTCCTCGTGTTGCGTTCACGAATTGGCATGGTCTTCCTGACGGCCTGTCTCTTTCTTTCTTCGTCCTGGGCGAAGGCTCAGGAACCGATCCCGAGGGTCGGCCTCGACGAGGCCTCCGGCGGAACCCTGGTGACGACCCAGCAGCGCCTCAGGCCCGCTGGCACGTCGGTCGAATTCCCCGGTCGGCCGGTTGATGTGGCCGTCTCGCCCGACGGCTCTCTCGTGGTAGCCAAGGACAATCGCGGCGTGCTCCTCATCGACGCCCAGACCTGGCAGATCAACCAGCGTCTTGCCTTCCCCGACGGCGGCGGGTCGATGCACGGCATCGCCGTTTCCCAGGACGGCCGGCGATTCTGGGCCACCTCGGCACAAAGCCATCTTTACGAGGCCACCCTCGCCGATGACGGAGCCTTCGCCTGGTCCCGCACCTACGACCTGCCCGGACCCAACGGCGAAGGACCCTCACACGCCTGCGGCATCGCCCTGAACGAGGATGAGACGGTCGCCTACGTCGCCCTCTCCCGGAACAACTCGATCGGTCAAGTCGATCTGACGACCGGCGCGGTTGTCCGCGAGATTCCCGTCGGTGTCGCGCCGTTTGACGTGGAGCTGGATCCGAGCGGAACGGTTCTTTATGTCTCCAACTGGGGAGGCCGACGCCCGCTCGACGGTGAACAGACCGCGCTGTCGTCCGGCACTCCCGTGCTCGTCGACGATCGTGGCGTCGCCAAGAGCGGGACCGTGGGTAAGGTCGATCTGGAGCAAGGCGCCATGACGGTCGAGGTCGCCACCGGCCTGCACCCGAGCGACCTGGTGCTCGACCCCCGCGCCGGCCGCCTCTATGTCGCCAACGCGAATTCCGACACCGTGGGCATCCTCAACGTGTCGAACGGCGCCTTCTCCGAGGTGGCCGAGATCCTCGTCCGCCCCGACCCCACCTTGCCCTTCGGCAGCGCTTCGAACGCGCTGGCCCTCTCCGAAGACGGCGGGACGCTCTACGTCGCCAACGGTGGCAACAACGCTGTGGCCGTCGTCTCGCTGAACGACGACCGAACCGGTGGTGCGGTGCTCGGCTTCATCCCGGCGGGATGGTATCCCGGTGGGCTGGCTCTCGGCCCCGACGGCCACCTGTTCATTGCCAATATCAAGGGGCTCGGCTCTCGAAGCGAGCCGGAAGACCCCGCCAAGGGGCGATCGGTCTACGCCTACCTCGGCACCGTTCAGAAGGTCGCCCCGGCCGACACCGAGACGCTGGCTGATTGGACCGCCCAGGTCCTCGAAGACTCCCGAGTCCCTCAGGCGCTCCGCGCCTGGGAACGGGAACAGGTCCGGGCCGACATCGCCCCCCGCCCTGTTCCCGAGCGTCTGGGAGAGCCCTCGGTCTTCGAGCACGTCGTCTACGTCATCAAGGAAAATCGCACGTATGATCAGGTCTTCGGCGACTTCCCCCAGGGTGAAGGCGATCCGAACCTCACCATCTTCGGCCGTGAAATCACGCCCAACCATCACGCCCTGGCCGAGCAGTTCGTCCTGCTCGACAACTATTACTGCAACGGCGTCAACTCGGCCGACGGCCATTCCTGGTCGACCGAAGGGAACGTGACCGACCACCTCGAAAAAGCCTTCGGCGGCTTCACCCGGAGCTACACCTTCGGCGACGATCCGCTGAACTATTCCTCGACCGGGTTCATCTGGGATAACGTCCTGCTGCACGGCCTTTCCTTTCGCAACTACGGCGAGATGGACTATGCCGAACCCGTCCCGAAGGACGCCACCTTCGTGCAAATTTATGAAGATTTTCTCAACGGCACGAATGAGATTACGTTCACCCAGAACATCGGTATCGACACCCTCCGCCGCTACTCCAGCCCCAACTTCCCCGGCTGGAACATGAAGATTCCCGAAGTGCTTCGCGCTGACCGCTTCCTCAAGGAGCTGGCCGAATTCGAGGAAACCGGCACGTTCCCCAACTTCGTGATCCTTTACCTCCCCCAGGATCACGGCTCGGGCACGACTCCCGGCATGCCCACCCCGAACGCCCACATGGCCGACAACGACCTGGCCCTCGGCCGGATCGTCGAGGGGATCAGCGCCAGCCGATTCTGGCCGAAAACCTGCATCTTCGTCATCGAAGACGACCCGCAAAACGGCTTCGATCACATCGACGGCCACCGCTCCATTTGCCTCGTCGCTTCCCCCTACACGAAGCGAGGGGCCGTGGTCAGCGAGTTCTACAACCAGACCTCCGTCCTGCACACCATGGAGCGCATCCTCGG
This sequence comes from Tautonia rosea, assembly GCF_012958305.1. Lineage (NCBI taxonomy): Bacteria > Pseudomonadati > Planctomycetota > Planctomycetia > Isosphaerales > Isosphaeraceae > Tautonia > Tautonia rosea. The sequence continues at coordinate 184,996 of NZ_JABBYO010000010.1, forward strand.
CCTGCCTCCCATGAATCAGATGGATGCCATGTCTCCCTTGATGACCGAGTGCTTCACCGACGAGCCCGACTTCACCCCTTACACTGCCCTGCCCGTCACCGTCCCGCTCGACGAACTGAACAAGCAGGTCAGCCAGCTTCCTCCCGGACAGCGCGTCTGGGCCGAGGCCAGTCTCGCCCAGGATTTCACCGTCTTCGACCGCGCCGATGAGGACACCCTCAACCGCATCCTCTGGCACTTCGCCAAGGGGGCGGACACCCCCTATCCCGCTCACCTCGCCGGCGCCCACGGCACCGGCCTCAAGGGTCGCAAGCTCATCCACGTCGAGTTCGAGGATGATGACGACGAGGAAGATGACGACGACGATGACTGATCGCTCGCCGATCCGGTATCCTCGGGGGAGGGTGCTTCGCTGAGCCGCGATCACCCTCCCTTCCCGATCGAGGGACCCAATGCCATGCCAATCCACGACTGGACCTGCGTCCCGGCGGGGACTTTTCACGACGTCCACCACGAGTGGATCTCGACGATCAAGCGAGCCCTGAACGACGGACTTCTGCCGGACAGGTCCTATGCCATGGCCGAGCAGATCGCCGGCGGCATGGGTCCCAATGTCTTGACACTGGAGCGGCCCTCGCCTCGGGTTCCGCTTCCGGAGCCGGGCCAGGACGGGGCTTTGGCCCTCGCGACTCGACCGCCTCAGGTCCGCTTCCATGCCGGTCGAGAGGACGACCTCCTCGCCCGGAAGGCCAAGGCGGTGGTCGTCCGCCATTCGAGCGATCATCGCGTCGTGGCCATGATTGAACTGGTCTCGCCGGGAACCAAAAGCAGCCGATACGCCATCGATGCCTTCGTCCGTAAAGTCCGCGATGCGCTTCACGCGGGCATCCACCTCCTGATCGTCGATCTCTTCCCCCCAGCCCCCGCGACCCCCACGGCATTCACCAGGTGATCTGGGAGGAAGGCAGCCCCGGAGACTTCCCCTTGAACGCCGACGAGCCTCTGACCTGCGTCTCCTACATCGGCGGCCTCATCGGCGAGGTCTTTCTCGAACCCGTCGCAGTCGGACGCCCCTTGCCCGAAATGCCCTTGTTCCTCTCCGATGCCATCTATGTCCCCGTGCCCCTTGAGGTCACCTACGCACGTGCCTGGGATGCCGTCCCCGCCGTCTGGCGCAACGCCATCGCCTCAATCCCTCCCCAATCTTCCACCTGACCCTCCCCCCTTCAATTGCCCCGATTCCGTTAACCTGGGGCACTTGCGAAAGTGATTCGGACGTGAGAAACTGTCGCCCGCGCCTCCAAAGCCGTGGCCGAAGGGTGGGACTCCTTGCGTTCTTGCATGGCTGATTGCTAGCGTTGAGCAAAGACCGATCCCCGATGGCAGGCGGATCGAGGACGGAGGAATCGTCCTGGGCGGGCCGGGGGAATCCGGCGGGCGGGGCAATTGCATCGATTGAGGAAACAGCGATGAGTCGACAGGGTCGTCGAGCAGTGCGGGCGTTGCTTCGTCGTCGGAGGGTGCGGGGGCATCGGTTGGTCGTCGAGCCGATGGAGCGTCGGGAGTTACTGGCGACGATCCAGGTGACCACCCTGACCGATGCGCTTGCCCCGATCCCCGGGCAGGTCAGCTTGCGCTCGGCCATCGAGGCGATCAATGCCGGGGGCACCATCAACCCCGACATTCTTGCCAATACCACCGGCACCTTTGGCGATAACGACCGAATCGTCTTCAATGGCCTGAGCGGGTCGATCACCCTGGTCGGCAGCTTGCCCGACCTGTCGGTGCCAGTCGTCCTCGACGGCACTTCGGGGGCCGGGTTCTCGGACCGTCCGGTTCTGACGATCGACGGCGACCGCGTGGCCAATCGCACGATTCGGATCACGGGGCCGAACGTGACGATCCAGTCCCTGGCGATCGTCGGCAGCCGAGGAGCCGGGGTCGAGATCACCGGCCTGGCCGCGACCGGGGCGATTCTGCAAGGCAATCACATCGGCGTTGATGCGGCCGGGACGACCTCCGATCCGAACCTCGGCGGCGGTGTGGTCGTGACCAACGGCGCGAGCAACGCCCGAATCGGCGGAGCGCTGGCGGCTCCTTTCGTGCTCGGGACCGTCGGCAACGTGATCGCCGGCAACGACACCGATAACGTCCTGCTCAACGAGGTCCAGAACGTCCTCGTGCAGGGGAATTTCATCGGGACCGACCGCACCGGAACGGTCGCCTTGCGTGACGGGATCATGGGGGTCGATGGCCACGGTGTCCAGATCGTCGCCGGATCGGGCCACACCGTTGGCGGCCTGACGGCGAACCTGGGCAACCTGATCTCCGGGAACGGCATCAACGGCGTTGAGGTCCGCTCGGGCAATGCGAACCGGATTGCCGCGAACCGCATCGGCACGGCGGTCGATGGTGTCAGCCCGCTCCGCAACGAGTTCCTCGGCATTCGCCTTCACCAGGCGTCGACCAACAATACGATTGGAGGCGCCAACGCGACCCCCTTCGTTCTCTCGGCCGGGAACCTCGTCGCTCACAACGGTGGCGACGGCATTCGCATCCAGGGGCCAGGAACCACAGGAAACCTCGTGGCCGGCAACTTCGTCGGTGTCGATGTGACGGGAACGATCGCCCGAGAGAACCTCGACACCGGCATCGAGATCAACAACGCCACTCTCAACACCATCGGCGGTACCGGCGTCGGGATGGGCAACCTCATCTCCGGCAACCGGGGCGACGGCATCTTGCTCGCCAACGCCGGCGCGGCGAATAACCTGATCCAGGGGAACCGGATCGGCACCAACGCCTCGGGCACGTCGGCCTTGCCGAACCAGGAAGACGGCATTGAGATCAACGGCGGCCTCAATAACACCATCGGTGGCGCAGCGGCCGGGGCTGGCAACTTAATCTCCGGCAACGGCAGCGACGGCATCGAACTGGAACGAACCTCCTCCGGAAACGTGGTTCAGGGGAACCTGATCGGCACCAATTTCGACGGCTCGGCCGCCGTGCCCAATGTTGAGAACGGCGTGCGGCTCGATGCCGGGCTGGTCAATGTGGGCGGGACCCCCCAGTTCCTCGGCGCTGTGAACAACACGATCGGTGGCGTGAACGCCTCCAGCGGGGTCCGCACCGCGGGCAATCTGATTTCCGGCAACGGCCACAACGGCATCTTGCTCTACGGCGGGCCGACCTCGAACAACGCGATCCTCGGCAACTTCATCGGCACGAACGCCAACGGATCGAGCGCGATCGGCAACACGAGGCATGGCATCCTGCTCGAAGGGGCCTCGAACAACACGATCGGCGGCGAAAATATCAGCATCAATCCGGGAACGCTCCGCGCGGGCAATCTCGTTTCCGGCAACGGCGGCGATGGCATCCGCCTGACAACCTTGCTGAACGAACCCGGCGGCAACAACGCCGCCAGTGCCTCGAACCTCATCTCCGGCAACTTCGTCGGCACGAACCCCTCGGGATCGCTGCCCATCGGCAACGCCGGGGCGGGCATTGCGTTGATCGGCGTGGCGAATCCCGTCGGTGGCGTCTCCGGCAACACGATCGGCGGCGTGAACGGTGCCCCTGCCGGCCTGAGACGCGGCAATCTGATTTCCGGCAACATCGGGCCGGGGCTCTTGCTCCAGGGCGAGGCGGCTTCGGGGAACATCGCCCTCGGCAATTTCGTCGGCACGAACGTGACCGGATTGAGCGCGATCGGCAACGCGGTCGGGATTCTCCTGAGTGACGCTCCGAGCAACACGCTCGGCGAAGGAAACGTCATCTCCGGCAATCTCAGCCACGGTGTCCATCTGACCGGAACTGGCAGCACGTCCAACGCGCTGACCGGCAACTTCATCGGCCTTGGCCCCGTCGGTGCGACGGCCGTGCCCAATGGCGGCGACGGAGTTCGGATCGAGGGGGCCTCGGCCAACAGCCTGACCCGCAACGTCGTCTCCAGCAACCTTGGGACCGGCATCGCACTGATCGGTCCCGGCGCGACGAACAACGTCATCCGGTCGGGGCGAATCGGAACCGACGACGTCGGCCTTGCCGCCCGAGGCAACCTCGGCGGCGGAATTCTCCTGATCAACGCCAGCGGCAACACCATCGGCGGTGTGCTCCCGGCTGATGGCAACATCATCTCGGGCAACGCCGGATCGGGCATCGTGCTGCAAGGATCGGGCACCTCGAACACCCAGATCAACGGCAACGTGATCGGCCTCGACGCCACCGGAGAGGCCCCGCTCGGTAACGCGGCTCATGGCGTGGCGATCCTCAACGGGGCCTCGGCCAACCGTGTGGGAGGAGACGTGGCCGGCTCCGGCAACCTCATCTCCGGCAACGGAGGCGATGGCGTCGTCCTTGCCGCCGGGGCGTTTGAGAACCTGGTTTCGGGCAACGTCATTGGTGCCAATGTCGTCGGGACCGTGGCGCGAGGCAATGGCGGAACCGGCGTCCGCATTTCCGACTCGGCCCGCAACACCATCGGCGGCCGGTCGAACCTGATCTCCGGCAACGGTGTTTTCGGCCTGACGATCGCCGGCGGCTCGGCCTCAGGGAATGTCGTCTCGGGCAACCTGATCGGCACCAACCTCGCCGGCACGGCCAGCCTCGGCACGCAGCAGATTGGTCTGGTGATCCTCAACGCCCCGAACAACCGGGTCGAGAATGGCAACCTCATCGCCGGGCACTCGGGAGACGGTCTTCAGGTCATCGGTTCCTCGGCGTCGGGTAACCTGATTGACGGTAACCTCATCGGCACCGACGAAACCGGCCTCGACGGGCTGGGGAACGCCCGAGGGGTTTTCCTCGACATCGCGCCCAACAACGTCCTGGCAGGCAACGTCATCTCCGGGAACCGCAACGATGGCGTGATGGTGCTCAACGGCGCGAACGGGAACCTGCTCACGGGCAACCTCATCGGCCTGGCCGGCCCGACCGGCTCCCTTGCTCGACCGAACCTCAGCGGCGTTCTGATCGTCAACGCCAACAACACCTCGCTCGACTCCAACGCCATCAGCGGCAACCGAGGCTTCGGCGTCGCCCTGGCCAGCACCTCCGGTAACTTCCTGACGAACAACCTGATCGGGACAAATCGCCAGGGCATCGCCGCCCGGCCGAACACGTTGCACGGGGTGATGGTCCTCAACGCCCGGAACAACACCCTGTCGGCCAATGTCCTTTCCGGCAACCGCCTGTTCGGCGTCGAGCTGCGCGACGGCTCCGACGGCAATACCCTGATCGACAACCTCATCGGCACCGACCGCACCGGCCAGTTCGCCATCGCCAATCAGCGCGACGGCGTCTTCCTCGACAACGCCGCGTCGAACCGCCTTGAGCGAAATGTCATCTCGGGAAATCTCGGTAACGGCGTGATGGCCATTTCCCAGGCGTCAAACACGGTGCTGATCGGCAACTTCATCGGCACGAACCGCGACGGCTCGGCCATCCTGTCCAACCGAGGCAGCGGCGTGATCGCCGCCGGGCCGTCGAACATGACCCTGCAAAGCAATGTTGTCTCGGGCAACATCGGGTTCGGCATCGCCCTGGTCGGCGGCACCGGCAACGTGATTGCCGACAGCTTTGTCGGCACCAATGCCCTGGGAGAGGCCGCCCTGAGCAATCGCTTGGTCGGCGTCTTGCTGCTGAACGCGCCGGGCAACACGGTTCTCAACTCCGTGATTGCCGCCAACGGGGTGGTCGATCGTCGGGGGAACCTCCGGATCGACGGACCCGGAAGCACCGGCAATCGCGTGCTCGGCAGCTTCATCGGCACCGACCGCACCGGCTCCCGATCGCTCGACCCTCAGGCCGGCAACGTCCAGACGGGTCTTCCCACCACCCCCAACGACGGCACCCCGGGCGCGAGCGATCGCCGGACGTTCGACCCCCGCAACGACGGTATCGTGATCGCCGACGGCGCCTCGAACAACACGATCGGCGGCATCGACACCGGCCAGGGGAACGTCATCTCCGGCAACCGGATCGGTGTCTACATTCGAGGCCAGTCCGCCCGCAACCTCCTTCAGGGGAACCGGATCGGCACGAACCGAGACGGATCGGCCGCCGTGGCCAACAGCGACGGCGTGATCGTCATGAACTCCTCGAACAACACGATTGGCGGCACCGGCCCATCGGTGAGGAACCTGATCTCCGGCAACCTCGAAGTCGGCGTCCGTCTGACCAGCATCGCCTTTGACGAGCCCCGCGCCCCGGCCTCGGGCAACCTCGTCGCGGGCAACTTCATCGGCACCGACGCAACAGGCAACGCCGCCCTGGCCAACCGCCAGGGGATCTTCATCTACGGCGCGGCCGGCAACCAGATCGGCCTCGGCTCGTTCACCGATCCAAACGGCGGCGGCAACCTGCTCTCGGGGAACCGCGAGGTCGGCCTTCAGATTCTCAATGCCGACACGATCAACGCTGTCACCGTCCTCACCCCCGCCGGCCCGCAGATCGTCCCGTATCCTCCGGCCGTCGGTGCGGTCACCACAGGAAACATCGTGGCCGGCAACCGTGTCGGAACCAACGCCGCCGGCACCGCTCGGCTGCCGAATTTCCAGGGCATCTTCGTGAGCGATGCCCCCGGAAACACCATTGCCGACAACCTGATCAGCGGGAATTCCCAGGTCGGTTTGAACATCACCGCATTCAATGCCATCAACAACCTCGTGACTGGAAACCGGATCGGCCCCGACATCAACAATACGATTGGCACCGTCGGCAACGGGTTTGCCGATCCGAACGGCCTCGGCTCAGGCCTGTTCCTCAATCAGGTGGTTGACGGTGCGAACACCATCGCCTCGACCAACGACATCCGAGGCAACGTCACCGCTCAGACCCGTACCCGGACGATTGCCGCCGGGCCGTACGTCGAGCGGGTGATCCCCGTCTTCAATCCCACCACCGGCGCATTGATCCGGATCGACGTTCGCATCAACGGCTATCTGAGCCGCGATGCCTCCCGGACGCTCAACCTGGCCAACTTCAGCCTGGTTCCCAACACCACGGGCGCTGCTCCCATTCCGATCGCCTCAGTTTCTTACGACGAGGTGGCCCGGATGCTCTCCATCACGCCGAGCAGTCCGATTGCCCCTGGTCAATCGGTCCTCCTGACCCTCGTTGGCCGCGCTCCCGGCGGCTTGCAATCACGGCCAGGCCCCGGCATTTCCCCGGCCTTCCTCGCCGGCAGCGGCTTCGCCGGGACGAATTTCACCCAGGTCCTCACCATCCCTGCCCCGGGAACCTCCCTTGCGGCCCGACGGGCCGGTGGCCCTTCGGCACTCGGCGTCGATCTTCTGCTCGCCGGCTCCGGTCGCTGATCGGCTTATTGAGATGCAAACACAATGGGGGCGATCCGGCAACCCTCGCCGCGACCGCCCCCTGTCTTCTCCAGAACCCTTGCTCAGCGGCCCGACGATCCGGACACGTATGAGTCGAAGACCCGGACGGTCGACCACAGTTCCTTGTTCTTCTCGATGAATTCCAGGTGGCGCGGGTGGTCCTGGTAGGTGTCGTGCGCGGCCTTGTCTTCGAAGACCAGGTGCAGCGCGACGTCGAAATCGGTGACGTTCACCTCGCGGTCGAACTCCTCGGCTCGGGTGCCGGCCGAGAAATAGACGGTCCCCTCGTGGCCGTCGAGGTACTGATGGCAGGCATCGACCAATTTCTGGGCGTTCGCCTCCGATCGGTTCGCCAGCGTGAAGAAGACCATGTGGGCCAGCGGCGCGGCTGCGACCGCCGTCACCGGCTCGGCTTCCGATTGCCCGGTCATCGACAGGACCGCGGCCATCACTAGGGCCCCGGCAACGGCGGCCAGCACCGGACGAATCATCATGTTACGCATCGTTGCAGTCTCCCGACCTTTGTGTTGCGTGACGTTGCATCGTCGAAACAATTTCAAGCCGGGGTCCGATCCCTCGACCGCCCCCGAGCAATCACTTTCGAACTCAATCGCTCGGCCTGGTCTGGCCTGGCCTGCCGATCCGGGCCTCGTTCCAACCCACTTCGACCAACCAACTGACCGACCGATCGACGCCGATTGTACGACGCTCCTCGTCCTCGAACCAGAAACCAGCGACCCGATCCCTCAATCCTTCGCATGCTGACCCCGCCCACGTCGCGCGACTCGATTCCGAGACCAGGCCGGCCCCTTGGTTGATTCGATTGACGTAACCGGCATTCTCAAGGGGATGCCCGAGGGATCGGAACGCCGACCGAGTGCTAGGCTTCGGGGGAAGTCTTTGGGGACTGTCAGGACGGAGTCGGTCCCCCCAATCCAAAGCGATCGGCCCGCCGTGTGAGGAGGGAAGGCGATTGCCGCTCAACGCATCCTGTTTCAGGAGCCCTTTCGATGATGCGACGCTCTTCCCTGTTCTGTCGGGCGTTTGGGTTGACGGTCGTGCTGGTCCTCGTCCCCACGGTCGGTGCCTTCGGGCAATCATCCCCGAGCGCCGGCTTCCGCAACGGGTTCTTCGGCCCCTTTGACGGCTACGGAGCGATCTGGGCCTATCCGTCTGATTACAGCAACGGCCCGTCACCCTATTACTCGCCGATCTTCAATTCGATGGCCGCCAGCCGTCCCTCGCCGACCCTGGAACCGAGCCCATACTACCGGTCGCCCCTGGATCTCCTCAGGTTTAATCAGCCCGAAGCGCCCAGGCCGTTCGCCCGGATCTTCCGCAGGCGGTGAGGGCGACCCCCTGGACGGGGCGTTCAACTCCAAATTCGGAAATACAAGAAAATTTTGTTCTTGACTTGGCATGGCGCCTCTGGGAGATTTATTACTGCCTGAGATTCATGTGTGTCAAGTGTGTGGAATAGATTGGTCGGTGGACCCTGAAGGCTGGAGGCGGCCATTCCCGCCGGGCTCAGTTTTCATCGTTGAGGGGTGCGCCATGGGCGAAGTCGCGGACATCATCAAGGCGGTACACGAGGTCTACAACGGCGGCCAAGTCGACGTGACCGTCGATGGGCGAAATTTGGGCATGGCCTACGCGATTCCGCGCGGCCTTGAGGGCACGGTCGTTGAGACATATGGCCCATGGAGGGAGGCCGAGGTCAAGCAGGTCTTCTACAAAGAATCGGCCATCGTCGGCTCGGTTCTCGCGGAGATTCAGATGATCCTGACTTGGCGCTGTTCGGCCGCAAGTCAGTACATCATCGAGGCTTACCTTTCGAACAACGTGATCTCGATCGACCCGACAGTGAATGTGAAGATTCGGGTGCGCTTTGATCAGCCGCAACTCTACGACACGGACCTTGAGGCTTACATGATCCCGTTCTGGGTCGAGGTGGAGTTCAGGCCGATCGGCTCATCGAGTACCACGATCTATCGGGGGACGATTCGTGCTGATGGAAGTGGGACGTTTGTGCAGAACTAACTCGCAGAGCGAGCAACGAAGAGGAACCGCACCATGGCTCAGATTCAGAGAATGCCCTTCCGGGGCTCGGCCACACTCGGCCGGGGCGTCAATACGCTCAAGGGCGAGTTCGTGGGCAAGGCGCTGAAGGTGGTCAGTAAAGAGCAGTTGTCGACCACCGGCCAGGAGGCCCTGTTCGACGTGCAGATCACCGAGACGCACGACGCGCTGATGGAGAGCCTGGGGCTCTCGGTCGAGGCGAGCGGTCGTTACGGGATGTTCTCGGCGGAAGGGAAGTTCTCCCTCTCGGAGAAGAGCAAATTCAACGCGTCGTCGACGTTCGTGGTGGCGAGCTGCCGGGTTCAGAATGCCTTCGAGATGGTCGACTCGGTCGAGGTGCTGCCGGAAGCGATGCGGCTGCTGGAGGAGCCGGAACGCTGGAGGACCACGTTCGGTACGTCGTTCGTCCGCGGCCTGCAGACGGGGGGGGAACTCTACATCGTCTTCCAGACGACCTCGACGAGCCGGGAGGCGCAAAGTTCGCTGGGAATTTCCTTCCAGGCGGCGTGCCAGGGGTTGATGGCGGCGGCCGAATTCGAGATGCAATTGAACAAGGCGAAGGAGTCGACGTCGCAGAAGACCGAGACCTCGATCTTGATGTATCAGCGAGCCGGTCAGGACGAGCGGATCGGTTACGTCTCCGACCCTGGGGAGATCATCAAGCGCCTGCGCGAATTCCCTGCGATCGCGCGGGCCAATCCGGCGGGATACGAGGTTGAGGTCGCCGACTACAACACGCTGGCGCTTCCTGAGATCAACAATGAGGAGGTCGCCGATCGCGAGATGTCGTTGACCGACTGCGCCCGGCTCCGACTGCGCTACATGACCCGGCGCAACGACATCGAGTTCGCGCGAGAGAACCGCCAGTTCTTCGTCGATTTACCGCCCGACGAGGATCTGGCCGACCTCTGGGAAAAATACAGCCGGGCGGTTGCGGCCGTCCAGCTCCACGCTCAGAAGATCGCCGGCCGGAGGATCCCACCCCTGCTCTTCGACCCGACGCTCCTCGAACCCCCGCTCGACCTGCCCGTGATCAACCTCCGCCGTGTCGACCTGCCGTCGGAGATCCTGGTCCCCCAGCTCGTGGGCAACCCGATCGATAATGCCAAGGCCCAACTCAAGACGATCGGCCTGGAGCACGAGACGACTTACGTGACGGTGGAGGAAAACTCGGGCAAGCCGCTCAACACGGTGATCGCGCAGGATCCTCTTGCAGGGACGAAGGTCCAGCCGGGCGCGCGGGTCCGGCTGACGCAGAATGTTGTCCCTGGCAACTCTCGGTTTGTGTACATGGCAAGGACTCCCAACCCCAGACTTGCCGAATTGATCCGGCGAGGTGGCTGAACGGAGCTTCCAAATCTGGCCCGTGGATGTCTCGGAAAGCAGGGCGTCCACGGGCCAGTCTTGAAGGTCCCCCTTCTTTCTTCTTCCGTGTGATCATCGGAGCTCCCGCTGTTCGGAGACACAACTGTCTCAACTGGGCCACATTGGCGGAAGAATCGATGCTCAATTTGGGTGATCGGGCTCGGATCGGGTGCCCTCGTTGACCGATTAAAAAGGAGGACGTATTGTTCTGCGTCGGTCTGAGAAGGGCTTTCGCGATCGCGCTGCGCCCGGACCGAGGGCTCGAAGGAGGGGCTGCCCGCACCATGGCCACATTGATCGACGACTCCCCGATCCGCAACGGAACGCTCGGCACTTACCACTTCCGAGCACGCGAGCTAAACGTGACCCGAGGGGAGCCCCTGCCCCTGGGAGCCAATCGCGCACAGGGGGGCGTGAACTTTGTCTTGATTTGTCGGCATGCATTTTCGGTCAACCTGGTCCTCTGCGAGCCCTGCAACGGAAGCATCCTGACAGAAATCCCCCTCGACCCGAGGCTGAATCGGACGGGAGATCACTGGCACGTCCGGGTCGAGGGGCTCGACAGCGACTTTTGTTACGGCTATCGCGTCGACGGCCCCAAGGGCGGCCCGCACCGATACGACCCGACGAAAATCCTGATCGACCCGGCCTGCCGGGCCCTCTCGTGCGGCACCCCCTGGGGCCAGACCGGCACGATGCCGAGGCTCAGCCTGACGATGCCGTCGGACTACGACCGCATCAACGACCTGCACCCGCGGATCCCGCTCGAAGACTCGATTCTCTACGAATTGCACGTCCGAGGATTCACCGCGAACCCGAATTCGGGGGTCCGCCACCCCGGCACCTTCGCCGGCCTGGCGGAGAAGATCGACTATTTGAAAGACCTGGGGATCACCGGCGTCGAACTCCTGCCGATCGACGAATTCGACGAGAACGATTGCCCCTTCGTCAATCCGTACACCGGGGAGCGGAACCGGAATTTCTGGGGCTACAACACCATTGCCTACGCTGCTCCCAAGGCGGCCTATGCCAGCAACCCCGAGCGTACCGCCCCCTGGGAAGAATTCCGCCGGATGGTCCGCGCCTTCCACGACTCCGGCCTTGAAGTGGTGCTCGACGTCGTCTTCAACCACACGGCCGAAGGGGGCGAGGGAGGCCCGACCTACAGCTTCCGCGGCCTCGACAACGAGCTGTATTATCTGGTTGACGAACACGGGCACTATCATAACTTCACCGGTTGCGGCAACACGGTGAACAGCAATCACCCGGTGGTGCGCAACCTGATTCTCGCCTGCCTGCGGAACCTGGTAGCCGAGTCACACGTCGATGGCTTCCGGTTCGACCTGGCGTCGGTCCTCGGGCGCGACAAGAAGGGGAATGTCCTCATCGAGCCACCGGTGGTGGAGATGATCAGCGAGGACCCCTTGCTCCGCGATACGAAGCTCATCGCCGAGCCCTGGGACGCGGCGGGGCTGTATCAGGTCGGCAGCTTTCCGGGCGGGGTCCGATGGTCCGAGTGGAACGGCCATTACCGCGACGACGTGCGGCGGTTCTGGAAAGGGGACTGCGGCCAGGTGAATCTGCTCGCGACCCGACTCTGCGGCAGCCAGGACCTGTATGCCGATCGCGGTCCCTTGCACTCGATCAACCTGATCACCTGCCACGACGGGTTCACCTTGCACGACCTCGTCTCGTACAACCAGAAGCACAACCTGGCCAACGGCGAGGACAACCGCGACGGCCACAACGACAACGCCTCGTGGAACTGCGGCGTCGAGGGGCCGACCGAGGACCCGGCCGTCCTGTCGCTGCGGGCTCGTCAGGCACGCAACATGATCGCCACCCTGATGGTCAGCCAGGGGGTGCCGATGCTCCTGGGAGGCGACGAGTTCCTCCGCACTCAGGGCGGAAACAACAACGCCTGGTGTCAGGACAACGAGACAAACTGGGTCGATTGGTCCTTGCTTGACGAACATGCTGATTTTCACCGATTCGTCAAGCAATTGATCGCCCTGCGAAAGCGACATCCGGCGTTGCGGCGTCGGACCTTCCTGAAGCGCGTGGCCGGCTTCCCGCCCGATGTCGTCTGGCACGGGGTCCGGCCTGGCGAGCCCGATTTCGGCTACGACAGCCACACGCTCGCCCTGGCCCTCGACGGCCGCCGCTGCGATCGGCCCGGCGTGATCGACCGCGACATTTACATCGCGTTCAACGCCTACTGGCAGCCGCTCTCGTTCACAATCCCCGCGTCTCCCTCGGGCCGACCCTGGCGGCGGGCCGTCGACACCGCCCTGCCCTCTCCCGATGACGCCCTGGGACTCGATGAAGGACCCGTTGTGCCCATCATGAAGCCCTACCGGGTCACGGGCCGGTCAATGATCATCCTCGTCTCGGAGGGCTGATCGGCTCCACGCCTCGGCCTCGGGCGGCGATGAACGGCCCGAAACGCCTAAAGCGACGTTCCCGTTCGCGGAGCAGCAGAACGCCAGCGTCGGCGGTGATCCGCCCGCCTCGGACTTCGCCGCGAACCGCCTTGGGGCCGAGGCTGGTGAAGAGCAGCGTCATCTGGAGAGAAAGACGTATGCGCGAATCTTGATCCAGCAAGACGTTACTTTATCGCTCACTTTTCGTGAAGGAATGTGCATGAGTGGGCTGTGTGAGACGTGTCTGAACTCATGAGTGCTGTTGAAATTCAGTCAACGGTGGTTTTTCTTGTTGCGATCATCGGAAATTCATGGTGAAGTGACGTTGGGCCATTGACTCGAATGCCCCAACAATTCTGCGGGTTATCTCCAAGTAATTGGGTCAGTCCTTCAACAGGACACGAGGAGAACCTTTATGAGTCGTATGTTTCGCTCAAAGCGATCGGCATTCACGCTGATCGAGCTCTTGGTGGTCATCGCGATCATCGGCGTGCTCATCGCGCTACTGTTGCCGGCAGTCCAATCGGCCCGAGAGGCCGCTCGTCGCGCGCAGTGTAGCAATAACCTGAAGCAAATCGGGCTCGCCCTGCATAACTATCACTCGGCGGTTGGGTCTTTCCCCTGGACACAGGGCATCCTCTCGGCGTTCCCGCCGCAGGCCTTCAATGGCCGGGCTCCCTGGGAGGGCGGTAACGGCCACGAATGGGGCAACTTCAGCGCCCTGGCGCTCATGCTGCCCTACATGGAGCAGCAGGCCGCCCACAATGCGCTGAATTTCGACTTCGGCTTCAACTGGACCGTCGGGCCGCATCCCATCTCGGCCGAGCCGACCCAGTTCACCGGGGCGACCACCTACATCTCCACGTTCATCTGCCCGAGCGACTCGGATGGACTGGGCCGCAACAACTACATGGCCTCCAACGGGACGAACTTCGACTGGTGGTCGCGCCCGGCCGCCGCGGGGGCCCTCCAGCGTCCCCTGGTCGCGTCGTGGTCGCCCGTCCGGGGCCACTTCCGCGGGGATATCGGCAGCATCGGCGACGGGACGTCGAACACGATCGCCTTCGCCGAGCGGCTCCGGGGCGACGGCGACGGCGTGAAGCAGTCGCCCAGCGACATCTACAACGCCGTGCCCATTAACGGGCTCTTCCTCAACGACCCGGGCTACGTCATGCAGGCCCAACCGTTCTCGGCCCTGCAGGAAGCGATCCGGCAGTGCGATGACTTCGCCCGGGCGAATCCCCGCAGTTCCTGGGACTGGTCAGGTCTGCACTGGGCTGCGGGCACCTATAACCAGACGGTCTTCAACTTCGTCGTCACCCCGAACCACCCGGGTGCCGACTGCTCCCCCTGGGGCGGTGTGGCCACCGGCTTCGGCTTCTTCACCCCGCGCAGCAAGCACCCCGGCGGTGTGAATGTCATGCTGGCCGATGGGTCGGTCCGCTTCGTCAAGGACACGATCGCCTTGCAGACCTGGTACTCGCTGGGCACGAAGTCCGGCGGTGAGGTGCTCTCGGCCGATTCCTTCTGATCGGGACGCATCGCCCGCCAAGTAGATCGACCGTTGAGGTGACGAGGAATTCCTCGTCACCTCAACGGTCGGCCGTATTCTCCCCCCATTGCGATCGGAGCCATTCCGGGTACGTCCCGACCCCGATCGCAACGGGCCTCGTCCTTATTACTGGCCCGGCGGCAAGAGCGTTGTCTCACCACCGCCGTAGAATTGCTTCTCCATCTCTTCCATTTCCTTGTTCGACTGTTCGAGTTCTTCCGGCGTGGCTGGTCTTGCCTCGGGGATGTTCGTGCTCCTACCCCCGCATCCCGCAGTGAGGCCGAACATCAAGGCGATGCCCATCGAACCGACAACGATTGATCGTCTCATCTGTGATGCCCTCGCTCTTGATCATAAATGCTAAAGTATTGTTCTGTGAAGAAATTGAATGCGAATTACGATTCGCTCTTCACATCCGGCACACTACCCGTACGGGGTTGCCCCGTCAATCAATCAGTCGGTCGCGCTTGTCCCCGCCCCCTGCCCTGATCCCACCTCCGCGGCCCGAGGCTGAGTGATGGTGAGCGCGTTGCGACGACGTCGAACCTTGCGGGTCGCGATGGTGCTGGTCGCGGTCGGCGTTGCCGCTTTCAGCTATGATGCCTGGCGATCCCGACGCACGCTTGACGAGGCCCGGCAGGCCATCGAGCGGGGAGATCTGCGTGCTGCGGGGCCGATCCTCGAGCAATTCGCTCGCTCCCGGCCCTGGCTCCGGGGAGCCGAGTCCGATTACCTGCTTGGCCTGACCCGCTGGGCCTCGGGGCGGCAGGCCGAGGCGCTCGACGCCTTCGATCGCATCCCGGCGAGCAGCGAGTACGCCGGCCGCGCCGCCTTCTTCCGTGTCGAGGCCGCGCTGGGACGCGGTGGGTTCGCCGAGGCGGAGCAGATCCTTCGGGGCTTGATCCAAGGCGGCGGCCCCGGGCTGAACCCAGCCCGACAGTGGCTGGCGCAGGTGCTCCGTATCCAGGCCCGATTCGACGAGGCCCGGCCCCTGATCCGCGACTGCTTCGCCGAGGCTGACAACCCGGTCGGCCTGCTGCACGAGCTTTGGCTTCTTGATCGCGGCACGGTCGGCCTCGAGATCCAGTCGGCCGCCCTCAGGCAGGCCGCGGCACTGGCCCCCGACGACGACCGGGTCCGGCTGGGCCTGGCCCGGGTGGCAATCCTCGACGGCGACCTCGACGAAGCCCGTCGCCTCCTGGATCCCCTGATCGACGCCCGGCCCGACCGTGCCGTCTGGCTCGCCGAACTCGACCGTGCCGCTGCCGCCGAGCAACCCGTCGAGGTGCTCAAGGCGCTACGGGCCATTGGCCCCGAGGGATTCGACCCGGCCGATCGGCTCGACTGGCGCGTGTGGCTGCTCCGCCGCCTGGGGGACGCCGACCGGGAACGGCGTGCCCTGGAGCGACGGCTGGAGGTCGAGCCGAACGATCCCCGGACGCTCCAGCGGCTGGCCGAGCTGCTCCGCCGGACCGGTCAAGACGACCGCGCTGCCGGGCTCCTGCTGCGCAAGGCCGAGGTCGACGATGCGATCAGCCGCTACAAGCTCCGCATGGGCTCTGACTCGCCCGCCTCGACCCGGGACGAGCGGCTCGAAATGGCCCGCCTGGCCGAGGCCGCCGGCCGGCCCTGGGACGCGGATCGATGGCGGGAGCTGGCCCTTGGGGCGGAAGCCGAGTCGAACAAGGAGCCGCCGTCGCTGCTCGCGCAGCGGCGCATTTCGGATGCAAACGTCCTCGACGATCCGTGGAGTGACATCGACGCCTCGGCACTCGTCGCCGCTCGGGATGCGAGCGGATCCGGCCGCGCCCGCCTCCGGTTCGTCGAGGCCGCCGAGTCGGCCGGGCTCGACTTCACCTTCGTCAATGATGGGACGCCGCGCCGGCGGCTGCCGGAGGTGATGAGTGGCGGCCTCGGCCTGCTCGACTACGACCGGGACGGCTGGCTTGACCTCTACGTCGCCCAGGGCGGGCCATTCCCGCCTCCCGAGGACGCCCGGTCCGGGGACCGGCTCTACCGCAACCGAGGGAACGGCACCTTCGAGGACGTCACCAAGGCCGCCGGCCTGGCCGACCTGCCTGGCGGCTACGGCCAGGGGGTCGCCGTCGGCGACATCGACAACGACGGATTCCCCGACGTGTTCCTCTCTCGATGGCGGTCGTACGCTCTGTACCGCAACCGAGGCGACGGCACGTTCGAGGATCTGACCGAGGCCGCCGGATTGGGCGGCGATCGCGGCTGGCCATCCTCGGCCGCCTTCGCCGATCTGGACGGCGACGGCGACCTCGATCTCTACGTCTGTCATTATCTTCAGTGGGATCCGGCCCGCTTCGAGCCGTGTCGGGATGGGATCTCCGGGGCCTTCATCGCCTGCCCGCCAACCCGGTTCCCCGCCGAGCCGGACCGCGTGTTCCGCAACGACGGCGGCCGGTTCGTCGACGTGACGGCCGAGGCCGGCATCGCCGACAGCGACGGCCGAGGCCTGGGCGTCATCGCCACCGACCTGGACGGCGACGGCCTGCTCGACCTTTACGTCGCCAACGATCAGACCGGCAACGACCTCTGGCGGAACCTCGGCGGGATGCGGTTCGAAGACTTCGGCGCCCTGTCCGGGGCCTCGGCCGATGCAGGGGGCGGTTATCAGGCGGGCATGGGGGTTGGCTGCGGCGATCTCGACGGCGACGGCCGTCCCGACCTGGTCGTGACGAATTACTACGGCGAGGGCACGACCTTCTACCGAAACCTCGGCGCTGGCACCTTCGTCGACGATTCGACGGACTCCGGCCTGTATGCGGCCAGCCGCTACCTGCTTGGCTTCGGCATCGGACTGTTCGACGCCGACAACGACGGCGATCTCGATCTCCTCTCGGCCAACGGCCACCTGCACGACTTGCCGGACAACCCGTACCGAATGCCGTCCCAGCTCCTGGAGAACGACGGCGGGGCGTTCCGAGACGTCACCTCGTCCACCGGAGACGCCCTCACCCAACCTCGCCTCGGACGGGCCTTCGCCCAGGGCGACCTTGACAATGATGGGCTCGTCGACGCGATCCTGCTCGACCACGACGGCCCGCTGGCGTTGCTCCGCAACCGCACCGAGGATCCCGGACACTGGCTGACGCTCCAACTGGAGGGCTCGGCGTCGAACCGAGACGCCGTCGGTGCCCGTGTGACCGTCCTCGCCGGCGATCAGACACAGTTCGGCTGGCGAATCGGAGGCGGCAGCTATCAATCGGCCCCGAGCCCCCGGCTCCATTTCGGGCTGGGCGAGGCCGAGGCAGCGACGGTCGAAGTCGCCTGGCCCTCCGGCCTCGTCGAGCGTCACGAGGCGTTGCCGAGCGACGCCATCTATCACCTCCGCGAAGGGGACGGCCGGGCCGATCGCCTCGGCCCAAGCCCCGGGCGCTGAGCCCCCGCGATCGGACGCTCGGGGCCTCCACTGCGAGACAACCGATTCCAGGGGATGATCTGCTGATGTTGTCGAAAGACATCAGATCAGTTTCTCCGCGTCGATTTCCGATGTGCTCCCGTGGTTCCGTCGCTTTAGGCGGGCCAGCGATTTCAGAAGGCGTTTGGATCTGCCTCTGCACCAAGCTGCAAGCCCGAAACGGGTAAGGTCACGACCCCAGACCAGGGCACGTGCGGCCGATCACCGGGGGGATTGCATGGACATGCCTCCTGGCTCGTGTTAGGGTAAGTTTCTGCCAAAGTTGAGCGAGAGTTAAACATCGTCTCGAGGTCCCACCAGCTCAACCGAGGGGGGTGCGACTGTGTCGATTCCAAGAAACCCTGGCGGGCGATTCCCTGCGCCGTGTGCCGGTCCGAACCGCCGAGAAGCCTTGAAGGCCGGGGCGCTCACGCTCGGCGGCCTGTCGCTTCCCGGCCTGTTCCAGGCCCAATCGGCGGCGGCCTCGCCGGTGCGGACGACCTCGGGGCGCGCGAAGGCGTGCATCCTGGTCTTCGCCTGGGGAGGTCCGAGCCAGCTCGAAACCCTCGACCTGAAACCCGACGCCCCCGACGAGATCCGAGGCGACTTCCGGCCCATCGCCACCTCGGTGCCGGGCATCCAGATCAGCGAGCACTTCCCGATGCTCGCCGAGCGGATGGACAAGATGGCGATCATCCGCTCGATGTCGCACGATGACCCCGCGCACCTGTCGAGCGTGCATCATCAGCAGACCGGACACCTCGCCCCCCGGCCGAAGTCGGATGCCGACGGCCCCTCTCCGCTCGACTGGCCGCACCTGGGGTCATTGGTCGCCCGGGTGCAGCCGAGATCGGGCGCGTTGCCGTCGTCGGTCATTATGCCCTGGACGGTCGCGCATCCGGCGGCTCCTGGCGGCAAGGCTCCCGGCCAGCACGGCGGCTGGCTCGGCAAGTCCTTCGATCCGTTCCTCCTGCCCGGGAACCCGAACGCTGAGGGGTTCCGCGTCGAAGGGCTCAATCTCCCCGAAGGTCTCGGTCCAGATCGTGTGCGGTCGCGGCGGGACTTGCTGTCGAGCGTCGATCGAGGGGCCGTCGAGCCGCCGTCGTGGACCAAGACGCAGGCCCGGGCGTTCGATGCCCTCCTCTCGGCCGAGGCCCGAGGCGCCTTTCAGATCGACCGCGAAGACCCGATCACCCGAGACCGCTACGGCCGGCACATTCACGGTCAATGCATGCTGATGGCCCGTCGCCTGGTTGAAGCCGGCGTTCCCCTGGTCACCGTCAACTGGCACGACGACCGAAAAAACTTCTGGGATACGCACCTCGACAACTTCAACCACCTCAAGAACCGCCTGATGCCGCCGACCGACCGCGGCCTGTCGGCTCTGCTCGACGACCTGGCGGCGCGAGGGATGCTCGACGAAACCCTGGTGGTTTGGGTCGGCGAGTTCGGCCGCAACCCCCGAATCACCCGCAACAACGCCGGGCGGGAACACTGGCCCCGCTGCTACTCCGCCCTGCTGGCCGGCGGCGGCGTGCAAGGGGGCATGGTGTACGGCTCGTCCGATCGCTGGGCCGCCTACCCTGCCTCCGACCCCGTCAGCCCCGCCGACCTCGCCGCGACGATCCTCTTCGCCCTCGGCATCGACCCAGGCACCGAGGTGATCGACCCCATTGGCCGCCCCCTGCCCATCAATCGCGGAACCCCCGTCACCGATCTCCTGGCATGAGGTGACCTGAACAAGACGATCGCTCCCGGAAATCAGGACCCTGGCACGCAAATTGCCGTGGTTGGCTCCCGACACGGTGATGTCATTCGCTCGTGATGGCGTCAACGATCCGTCTTGAATCACAGGTTCAACCATCAATCGGATGAATGAGGGAAGCCAACCATGACTCTGCTGAAATGGGCATTGATTGCACTGATCGTCGCGGTGATTGCCGGAATTTTTGGATTCAGTGGTGTGGCCGAAGGGGCCGCGACGGTCGCGAAAGTTTTGGTAGGGATCTTCCTGGTCCTTGCCTTGATTCTTGGAGTCCTGGGCGCCACGGTGTACAAGAAGGTGACCTGAGCGAGCACCGGCTCGCCATTTGATCGAATCGAAACAACGCGGACCTCGATCCCGGCGCGAGATGATCGATCGAGCCGTAATGGAGGTCCGATCCCCACCTGGAGGATTCCCGACCATGCGACCGCGACGATCTCGACCATGCTCCAGAAAATCATCGGTGGCGTCGGGTGTGGATCGTCGGGCCTTCCTGGCGGCTTCGGCGGCCGGGGCCACCCTGATCGGCGGCAGTGCCGTCCCGATCGTTCCGGGAGCGCTGGCCTCTGGCCTCGGACCCAGGGTCCTGGCCGAAGGACAGGGTTTCCCCGGAGCCTATCCTGGTCGGGTGGTCGAGGTGAAAGACCCGGCCGCGGTCATCGACGGTGAGCCGGTGCTCGACGCCGTTCGCCTGATGATGGCCAGGGGCATGACCGGCCTGACCGGGATCGAGGACCCGGTCGAGGCCTGGCGGTCGATGTTCGAGCCGGGTGACGTGGTCGGCATCAAGGTCAACCCGGTCGGCCAGCCGCACGCGATCAGCAACCACGCGACCGTCCACGCGATTGTCGAGGGGCTCGAATCGGCCGGTATCCCCCGGCGCGACATCGTCGTCTTCGACCGCTACAAGGATCAGTTCATCCAGGCCGGCTACCTGGAGAATCTCCCCGACGGCTGCCAGTGGGACTGGGCGGTCGACTCCTACGACGAGGCCCAGCTCGACATCGCTCGGTACGACCCGGACGTCTTCGCCACGCTCGACATCGTGCACGCCCAACCCGGCATTCACGACCCGAAGGACGATCGCACGCGACGCTCTCACGTGGCCAAGGTCGTGTCGCAAAGAATCAACAAGCTGATTTGCATCCCGGTTTTGAAAGATCATGGGTCGGGCGGCGTGACTTTGTCGCTGAAGAATATGAGTCACGGATTGGTCAACAACGTCTCCCGCAGCCACGGCACGCACGACACGAATACCTGCAACCTGTTCATCCCGGCCATCTGTTCCTTGCCGGTGATTCAGGAGAAGAGCGTTTTGCAGATCCTCGACGGCCTGAACGCGGTCTATCACCGAGGTCCAGGCGCCGTCAAGCGTTACGTCTGGTCGTACGGTGCCCTCTTCTTCGCGACCGACCCGGTGGCGATGGACCGGGTCTGCTGGGAGATCGTCGACGCCAAGCGCGTGGCCGAAGGCATGCCCCCGGTCGCCGAGGTGGGCCGATCGGGCAAGGACCCGACCGGCACCGAGGCATTCGACTATCGCCAGCCCCAGCACATTGCCGGAGCCGGCGCCCTCGGCCTGGGAGTTTTTGCACGGGACGCCATTGACCACCGCGCCTACAATATGAACGCATCATAAAAAGAAATCACCATCTGGTTGATTCTCCATTGGACGAAGTGTTCGTGCGAAGCTTGAGGTTGTTCCTGGCCGCTCTGGTTCGACTAACCGGGCCATGCGAACTTCCTGCTCGCCGACGGTTTGATCCGCTTCGTCAAGGACACGACCAACCAGATCGTCATCTGGAGCATCGGCACCCGAGATGGCGGCGAGGTCGTCTCGTCCGACCAACTCTGATCGGTCCGTTTTGACTCGACCGGCAGACCTTTCGAAACGCGTGCGTGACCAAGGGTCTGCCAGAATCTGATCGCTTGAGCATCCCTTTGAATCGAGGTCGGTCCTGCCATCAAGAGCGCGGGACCGGCCTCGGTGCGTTTGGCCGCGCGGGTTCGTTGCGTCAGGGCTTCCGATCAAGGAGCCAAAGCGCGACGATCCCGATCAGGCATCCGGTCAGCTCGGCCGCGAGCAAGCCAACGAACAGGCTGTCCGAAACACCATCGACGACGATGCCGATGATCCGGCCCAACGCCACGCCGCCAAGGGCCGCGGCCTGGGCGAACAGGCCCGCCGCGAACCAACTCGGTCGCGAGGCAGCCACGGTGAAGAAGAGGGCCAGACCGAGTTCCAGTCCCCCGTAGAAGGCCCTGATCTCCGCGCGGGCGACTGGGTGGGTCAGCTCAACTCCAAGCCCCGTGATCCCTTCGGGCTGGATGAGCAGCCACAGGCCGAACCCGCCGAACGCGATCGCCGTGAGCCACAGGGAGATCCGGGCGAGACGCATCGGAAAAGTCCCTCAGTCGATCGGGTCCGAGATTCGAGCGGCGCTTGTCCGGCGGCTCTCTCAGCAACGGGGTTTGCTGTCGCAATCGCGAACCGGCACCTCGAAGACTTGAAGCCAGTCCCCAATTCCTGGCGCGCTGGGCTGAAGAAAAGCAAGCAAGGTGTGCTTAGCTCGTGATGCCCTTGGTCAGGTGCATGAAGGCGGTTTCGAGGTTGATCTCGTCTTCGCGGAAGAGGGTCAACTCGAAGCCGTTCTCGATCAGACGCTGCGCCAGGAAGCCGTACGTGACAACCTCCGGCTTCATCTTCACAACGAGGAACGTGTGGTCGTTCAGGTCGGTCTTCTGGTCGATCGACTCGATCTCGGGCTGCTTTTCGAGGAAGTCGGCGGCGTCGATCATGCGGTCGGCGACGGTGATGTTCAGCACGATGTCGGTGCGGACCTGCTTCATCACGTCGGAAACGGCGCCGTTGACGAGCAACTGCCCTTGCTCGATGATGCCGATCTTGTTGCAGATGTCGGCCAGCTCGGGAAGGATGTGGCTGGAGACGAGAATCGTCTTGCCCATCGCCCGAAGCTCCTTGAGTAAGGCCCGAATCTCGATCCGGGCGCGGGGGTCGAGCCCCGAGGCCGGCTCGTCGAGCAAGAGCACTTGCGGGTCGTGCAAAAGGACGCGGGCCAGGCCGAGGCGCTGAGTCATCCCTCGGGAGAGGCTGGTCACGAGCGCGTCGCGCTTGTAGGTCAGGTCGACCAGTTCGAGCACCTCCTCGCAAATCTTCTTGCGGGCCGGGCCGGAGATCCGGTAGGCGGCGGCGAAGAATTCGAGGTACTCGATCACCTTCATGTCGTCGTAGACGCCGAAAAAGTCGGGCATGTAGCCGATGGCGCGGCGAATGTCCTTCGCACCGTTGTAGATCGAGTGGCCGCAGACGTACGCCTCGCCCCAGGTCGGGTTGAGCAACGTGGCGAGAATCCGCATCGTCGTGGTCTTGCCCGCGCCGTTCGGGCCAATGAACCCATACACATCCCCCTGATTGAGGGTCAGGTTCAGGCGATTCAGGGCGTAGAGGTCGCCGTACATCTTGGTCAGGTCGCGGGTTTCGATCATCGGCGGGGCCTCTCAGACGAGGGGGGGCGTTGAGTTGAGGGCGTCTCGAAGCATCAGATCAATAGGTTGATCACACCGAGGGAAAGGGTGGCTCAGGTCGTGTCGACCCCCGTCGGCCACGCTAGTCGCCCAGCGGAGTCGGCAGCAGGACTCGGAGAACGGTCGATCGCTCTTGCGTGGCGGTGGTCGGTTGTTCGCCATCGAGCACGAGCGCCGACGACGGACCATCCAGCTCGGCCAGGAGGATCGGTCGGCCCAGGTCGAGCTGCGCCGAGAGGTCAAGCTGGCCGAGCACCAGGTTCGACTTCTGCCCCCGCTGGCGACGCCCGGTTCGAGCGAAGCTGAGCGATCGGATCAGGTCCCCTCGGGAGACCGTCACCGTGGCGTTGGGGTCGTAGGTATAGATCTGGTTGAAGTTTCGGGCGATCTGGTCGAGGTATCCGGTCAGGTTCCGGTTGCTGGCCGAGGTGATCCGGACCGTCTCGCCGGGGGCAATCGGCTGGTCGAACAGGTAGACATCCCCGGAATAGGCGATGAGCACCTGATTCATCGTCCGGCCGAGGCGGTTGGTAATCGTCCCGTCGAGCCGATTGCCGCCCAGGTCGGTCAGCTCGGCGTCGATCGCCGGGGGCATGTCGTCGTACCAGGTCCCCATTAGCGCCCGGGTCGTCCAGATGGGCACGCGAACGCCCGACAGTTCCGACGGCGGGGTACTCGACATCGGGTCGTTCGGCGACTGATAGGCGTAGCCGGTGCTGGTCAGAGCCATCCCGCCGGTGTTCCCCATGCCGCCGAAGCTGCGCTCGGCGGTGCCGAACCAGGTGGTAATCACCTCATCCACCTCGCCGGCGGGCAACGGCTCGGCGGTTTCGGGGGCGTCGGTGTCGATCGGCAAGGGAAGGACGCTGACGTCGTAGTCGCGGTTCTGGGGGCTAAAGATCGTGGCGAAGCTCGTTCCCCGGGCCAGATAGCGGTCGCCGTCGCCGAAGCCCTGGTCAACGTCGACCACATCGACCCGGTTGATCCGCAGGTCCGTTCCCTTGACCGCGTAGGCCGTGGCGTAGGCGATCAGGCTGACGATCACCACGATCGCCGGGAAGGTGATCCAGGTCAGCTCCATTCGCTTCACGATGCGCTTCAGGAAGAAGTAATCGCCCGGGCCGATCAGCAGGATGTACAGGAATACAAACCCCGCGACCCACCCGAAAGGAACCAGCCGGACCCCCTGAAACTGTTCCAGCGAACGGTGCAGATAGCTCGACAGGTCGCGGACCTCTCCCGTGTAAAACGCGCTTGAGGTGCTCGTCTCGCTCACCGTCGCCTCTCGGCCGCCGAGGTCGAGCACGCGGGACCAGAAGGCATTGCGATCGCGCCAGTCGGTGAACGGTCGTTCGTCGACGCTCAGGCCGACAACGGTCACGCGGCCCAGGCCGTAGGGCCCTCGGACGATGACCGGACCGCCCACGGATCGGTCGTCTAGCAGGATGCGAGCCCCTCGGCCCGGCACCGGCGTGAACGACGTGACCGAGACAAGATTCCCTGGCGTGGTGATCGGCGCGATCGAACCAACGAACGACTCGATCGCCCCCAGGTCTCCTGTCTCCGTCCGTTCGGCGGGCAAGGCGGGCAGCAGGTCGGCGAGCACACTGTCGGGATCCGACGCCACTTGCCAGCGGGCGAAGCTCCCGGCTAGAACCAGATGACCGCCGTTGCGGACCCACTGCAACAGCGGCTGACTCCGAAAATCCTGCAAGCCTTCCAGCGTGCCGGGATCGTTCAGGTCGAGAATCAAGGCTTCGACCGCGTCGTAACCGTACCAGCGGTCCGGAACCCCCTCGGGCACGGCCAGGCGAGAGACGATCAGCCGGGCATCCTGCAAGGGGTCGGTCGAGCGATACTCGGCCATGCTCGGCAGCAGATCAACCCCTCCCGGATTGCCGATCACGGCCAGCACGATCTGCTCGGGGTCGAGCCAGGAAACGTTGTCTTCGGTCTCGACAGCCCTGAGCCGACCCCTCTCGTCGAAGACCTCGACCCGGAACGTGGTGGCCGTGTCGCCGGGCCGAACGTACGTCAAGAACGAGGCGAGCGACCGGGCCGGAACGTCGACCCGCCGTCGGACGATCGTCGGCACACCGCCGTCATCGGGAACGATCACCCGAAGCTCTCCGGCGAACCGCTCGGGGCCGCCTTGAAGATCGACCCGTACCGGAGTCCACGCGCCGATCTTGTACGCCTGATCGGCCCGATCTTCGGCCAGACCGACCCGGATATTCTCGATCGTGACGACCGCCTCGGATTGTCGAGCGACCGCCGTCGCGGCTCCTCGTTCCAGCCCGGCAACTGCCGCGAGTGCGACCATTGCCGCCAGGACCGGGCGGCGAACTCGGAACGATGACCTCATGGTGCCTCTCCGCGGTCGCTGCATGTCACCTGGGGCGGGTTCGGGCGGATCTGGGGACACGAGAAGACACCGATTGGCCAGCACCCTTGCCTCGCTCGCAAGGAGACCGCAGCGCCTCGGTGCCCCGTCCGGAAGAACTGGGCCGATCCAACAGTGGCGTCGTCGAGGGGTGAAGGCATTCCGTACGTCGAGAGGAAGCAAGATCGGATCGAGTGTCGTCCCAACCACCAGAGGGCGAATGTCTGTGAAGGCGGTTCAAGCGGTCGCGAGGCCGATCGGGGGCTCAGGGCTTCTCGGACGGGTCGCAGCGGCAAGGTTCGCCACCGCAGCCGGGGCAGCCCTGGCCGTACTTGCGCCGCACCGCCGCGTCGAGGTCGATCCCGCGAAGGTTGGCCAGTGTCGCCAGCCAGGCGAGCACGTCGGCCATCTCCAGGGCGAGATCCTCATCGCTCCCGCTGCGAAGCGCCTCGGCCAGCTCGCCGAACTCGGCGGTCAGCCAGAGGAACGTCGCGGCGTCACCTCGCGCGGCATCCTTGACGCCGTAGAGCGAGGCGATTCGACGCTGCAACGCGCCCAGCGTCATCCCTCCGGCGGAAGATTCGCTCATCACGGCTCAATGTTAAAGCCAGGGGCCGAGAATTGCCAGCCCCGGGCCGACCTTTGCCACGGTCGGCCCGGAGCGATTCGCAAGCGCTCGATCAGGGAATCTGGTTGCCGACGACCAGGAACAGACCTGGCGGGAACGGATTCTGGACCGAGAATCGGCTCGTCCCGACGAAATCTCCCAGATCAAGGAACGGCCCGGCCAGCGTCCGGTTGATCCGGAAGATGCTGCCCACATCGACCAGCACCCCGCCGTCAATCCGAGCCCCTCGCCCTCCCAGGCCCGTGCCCGAGGCCGGCTGTTCGAGCAAGCCCAGGTCGCGGCCGATCTGAACGCTCGCCCCGTCGGTCATCGTCAGGTAGCCGCCCACGTTCAGGACGTTCAGATCCAGACCCGTCCGAATGCCGGTATCCGGCCCCGCCAGGTGGGCGCTGCGGAGAATCTCCAACTGGTTCAGCGTGCCTGCCACATCGACTGTCGCGCCCGGCTCCATCTCGGCGATCGCAATCCGATCGACCGTGGAATCGCTGCGGACGATCAGCGGGCCGCTCAGCTTGGCCGTGTTGTAGCCGAAAATGCCGTTGATCGGGCCATACACGTCAAGCAGGCCGACGTTCAACATCCCGTCGCCAAACCCCTTGAACGGGCCGAACGTATGAGCACCCCGAGGAACCCGAACCCGCGGCAGCGGAACAATATCCAGCTCACTCAGCGTGTTCGTCCCTCGCACGACCAGGCCGATCCGGCCGTCGGGCAACGAGGTCGACGTCACCGCCCCCTCGCCGGTCAGTTGCACCCGATAGCGTTCGCCGTCGGTGTCGGTCACCGTCACCGCGCTGCCGGCCGCGGTCACAAACCGCTGGACGTGGCCGCGAGTGCCGAAGCCCAGTTGCTGCGCGAGCATGGCCCGTTGCTGCAGGAAGCGGGCACCGGGGGTCAGGGTCGACATCAGTTGTCGTGATTCGAGGGCATCGCCGATGGCCGGCCGGTAAGTCCGTCGAGCCGGCCGACCCGTCCTGTCTCGCTTGCTCATCATCCCGATTCCTCCCTGAATTGGTCGGGTGCGTGCTCGAAGCCTCCGGCCCCGCCCGTCGATCGCTCGACACGCCGTCTCCGAAGAGCCACACGTCCTCCATGATCGGCACGCTCTCAACGGCCGATCGGGCCGGATCGGCCTCGGTTTGCCCTGCGGGTCGGCCTGTACAGGTCTTGCCGATCCTCGTGTCCGACCGAGCGGCCCAAGAGCCTGGATCGCCGCGATTGCCACCCGATCGAAACGGATCAAGGGCTTTTTTCGAGCGAATCGGTTGTGCCTGCCCTGGGGCGTCTCATTGGTGTCAGTGCATTCGGTCACCGCGCCTCACGTCGCCTGGATCGATTCGCAAAACCAGGCCAGGAAGACCCGTCGGAATCCCGGGTTTCGTTGGATCGATTGGATTGGATTGGATTGTCAGGCCAGATCTGCCGATTATTCGATTCGTCCGAAGCCGAAGCTCGAACCTCTCAGAGGGTTCATGGCCCGTCTCTCGCGGGAAAAGGGCACGAACGAATGACCACAAACCTTGCCATTCCAACGAGAGTGAAGCGGGTTGTTCTGAAGCTCGTTCTCGCCGGAATCCCCTTCTCGGCAGCTTGGGGCCAGGAGCCGTCTCGTCCCGAGGTCGAGCTGCCCCCAGTGGAGTCTGCCCTGCCCGCGTCGGAGCCTTCGATCGCGGAATTGCAGGCCCAGGTGGCGGAATTACAGGAGTTGATGCGTGCCAGCCTCGTGCGACAGCAAGCCCTGGAACAGCGCGTGATTGAACTCCAGGGAGGCCCGCCCGATCAGGCGGTGGTTCCGGTTCAGGCTTCGAGCGGCTCGGAGTCGCTGTCCTCGGTCATGCCCGGGGGACCGTCAACGAGCAGTCCGCCCCCATCCTTCGCCGGTCCCGGATCGGGAAGCGACGCCCAGGGCCGATCGCTCATGCCCCCCGGCTATCCGGGAGCCTCCGTGGCCGACATGCCCGCCGCCCCCTTGAGCCTCAACGGCAAGACGAAGTTCGGCCCAGGTTTCCAGATCAGCTCCGAGGATGATGAGTTCGTCATCCAGTTCCACAACCTGACCCAGGTGGACGGCCGCTTCTACCAGCAGGGAGGGCAAACCTTTTCGCGAGATACCTTCGCCGTCCCTCGCCAGTGGTTCATCTTCAACGGCCAGCTCACCCGGCCGTTCGAGTATTACGTCGCACTCAACCAGGGTTTCGACAACCTGAACCTGCTCGACGCCTTTCTCAACATCCGGTTTGACGACCGGTTCCAGATCCGCGCCGGTCGCTATAAGACTCCCTTTACCTACGAGTTCTACGGACTTCCCATCAACGGCCTGATCACCCCCGAGCGCTCCCAGTTCTTCAATAACTTCGGCCTGAACCGAGACGTTGGCGTGATGGCCTGGGGCAGCTTCCTCGACAAACGCATCGAGTACGCCGCCGGCATCTTCAACGGCAGCCGGAATGCCTTCATCGACGCCGATAATGGCAAGGACGTGGCGGCCTACGTCAATACCCGGCCCTTTGCCTTCACCGATTCCCGCATGCTCCAGAACTTCAGCGTGGGCGGATCGCTCAACGCCGGACACCAGATTGAGCCAAGAGTCCCTCGTGTCCTTCGGCTGAACGTCCCCACCACGGCCAACGCCGCGATCGGGACGCCGTTCCTGCTCTTCAACGATGGGGTCCTCGAATCCGGCGAGCGGGCCCTCTGGTCGCTGCACCTGGCCTGGTACTATCGCCAGCTCTCTCTTATTGGCGAATGGCAAAGCGGTTACGAGACGTACGCCTTTGCCGAGACCCCCCTGGAGCGGACCCGATCGCCGGTACAGAGCTACTACGTGGCCGCCGGCTACTTCCTGACCGGAGAGGAAGTGACCTCCCGAGGGGTCGTCGCGCCGCTGCGGCCCTTTGACATTCGCCAGGGCCGCCGAGGTCCCGGTGCGCTCGAACTGGCCTTCCGCTACAACTACCTCAACGTTGGTGATGAGGTCTTCACAGGCGGATTTGCCGATCCGAACCTCTGGACCGACGAGGTCACCTCGATCGACCTGGGCCTGAACTGGTACATGACCCAGTACATCAAGGTGTTTGCCGGCTGGCAGCACAGCATGTTCGGTAGTCCAGTCCTGCTCCGATCCGAGCCGTACGAGCAGCTTCAGTTAACCAGCGACCTGTTCTGGTTCCGCTTCCAGGTCTACTTCTGATCGGAACCATTAGGAGCGAAGTCCCCCTCGGCACTGTTCGAGAGGAATCTGGTCGCATGGGTTGGCGTGCAGGGTTACGGGTTCCCCGGTGGCATGCCGATGCCGGAGAACGGCTCGTCAGGCGGTGGGAATTTCCTGTGAAGGATGTTGCTCGCGACAATCCCGAACGCCTGCGGATGGTCTCGCTGCGTCCTCAGCAACTCGGCCCGGTCGTCCTGCGACAAAACACTGCCGAAGAGTGCAGTCCCAAAGCCCTGGGTCCTGAAGAAAGCCGTTTCCCGCTGGGTGAAGGTTTCGATTGCTTCGTCCGACGGTGGCCCCTGGAACAACGTCTCGTTTGTCTCGGCCCAATCGCCGATCTTGCCTGAAAAGGCGTTTCTCACACGAGAGGGGTAGCGTTCATATCCGAGGTTCCTCCGAATCCCGGTAATCAAGGACCCCAGGGTGTGACTGCCCGAGTGCCTCTCCGCCACCGCAAAATACCGGTCACGCTGCCCCAATTGCGAGGACACTGGGCGATCGCTGCCAAGCGAACTCTGCTCAGAATCAAGGCCTTGCGACATGACTCGTCTCCTGTCTTGATGGTTGCCGCGTGTGAGATTGCGGAAGCCACATCACCCAAGAGCGAGATTATCTTTGCGCAATCATGGTGAGAGAGTCAAGTGTTCTCGCGCCTTTTTATGCAGGGTCATTCGTGGTCAAGCGACCCAATGGGAAGAATGGCCAAACAATGATCGTTTCAAGAATTCAACAGGTGGATTCAAGCGTGATCGTCCTGGGTTCGCGAGCGGACGCGAACCCGGAAACGCTCCCCTCGGGCGTCGGCAGGTCACGATTCAGAAGGTCACGGCGGACCGCCTGAGCGTGAGACGAGCGGTCATCGCGGACCCGCCCCGGCGCCCAACTCGTCTCGAAGGGACTTGGCGTCCGTATGGTCGGGAGAGCGTTCGAGAACGCTCTCGAGCACCGATCGGGCCTCGTCCTCTGCTCCGTCGGCGGCGAGGGCTCGGGCTCGCTTGACCCGCAGGGCGTCGGGGTCTTGCGGCTCAAGGCCGAGCGCGACCTCGAACTCCCTCGCCGCCTCGGCATGGCGGCCGAGACCGGCGTAGGCGTCGCCCAGGACCGTGTGCGCCGTGACGTCGTTCACATCAATATAAAGGCATTCCTCTGCCCATCGAGCGGCCTGCTCGAAGTCCTCACGCGCCAGATGACGCTCGGCCAGAACCTTGCGGACGGAAAGATCATCCGGGTCGTTTTCGGCCAGCCGGGCGAGGTCGCCGAGGAAGGCGTCCACGTCTCCTTGACGCAGATGCACGCGGGCCAGGCCCGCGAGCCACTTCGAGTTCAAGGGATCGTCGCGGCGGGCCAGCTCGTACAGCCGGGCGGCTTCCTCCAGGTCGCCGTCCTTCATCGTCAGCTCGGCCAGGAGATCCACCACCCGCTCGTTCGGTCGGTCCTCGTCCACGGCGGGGCGGAGCAGCTCGAGCGCCTTCGCATCGTCGCCAATGAGCATCATCACCCGAGCCATCACATACGAGGCGAGCGGCTGATGCGGTTCCAGTTCGAGCGCCTTTTCCGCAAACGGCCGGGCACTCTTGTAGTCACGCCGGGCAAAGTACTCGTACGCGACCTTCGCGTTCAGCTCGGCGTTGTCGGGCTCCTTGCGGGTGTCGAGCAAGAGACGGGAGAAGGAAACGGATTCCTCGTCCTCGACACGCGTCCGGATCGTCTCCACCACCGCGTCGAGATGCGCCAGATACCCTTCCTCGAAGTCCTCGACCGGCACGCCAAAGGTCGATTCGACTGCCTCCTTTGTCGTCATACCCAGGCGATACGCTTCCAGCAGGTCAGCCAGCGCCCCCGCTCCGAACCGTTCGACCATGTACCGGGCATAAAGCTGGGCCTGGCAGTAGGCCAGTTGCCGCTCGTCCGGCTCTTTCGGCCGGATGAAGCCGAGGTTGATCGTCTCCAGATTCAACAGGTTCCGCTTCGGCACCCGATCAACGAGCAGCTTGTTCCAGGCCTGCGGCCTCGGGCCGCCCTCGCTCTCAACAGCCAGGGCCTCGGTGTACCAGTGCGGAATGTTGAAATTCGTTTGTTGCAAGGTGATCACGTGAGCGACCTCATGCGTCAGCACCCGAGCCCAGTTGAACGCCTGCCGCGTCGCCGCCGGGCTGGCCAGCGCCACTACCTTGCCGGTGCAGGCCCCGACCGTCGGGATGAACGGCAATGCCGTCGTGCGTCCGCTGAACTTCTCGTGATCCTTCATGATCTGGATCGAGGTCTTCCCCGGCGGCTCGAATCCAAACCGCTCCACCAGCTCGGGGTGAACTTTCTCCAGATAATCGGCCATGTAGCGCCCGAGCAGCAGATCCTGCGTCGGGTCGACCAGCACAATGTAATGGTCCGTCTCGATCGCCTCGTACGAGGCCATATGATCGAGCACTTTCATCATGTTGTCGGCACGAATGTTGAACGGGTCGGCATCGAAGGCCACGTCGAACAGGGCCCGGGCCTCGGTTTCGCGGCCGATCTGCATGTAGAGCATCCCCAGCCCCACCTTCGGACCCGCCGCGGCAGGATCGGCCGCAATGGCTTCGAGAAAAGCCCGTTCGGCCGGATGATACTTGCGGCGATCGGCCAGCCGATCACCCAGCGCCTCGTAAAAGGCCACCGGCCGGGGGGTATCACGCAGCGCCGCCGCTTCGGCCGCCGCCGCCCCAATCGGCTGCACCAGCAACTGATACGACGCCGCCAGCCGAGCCAGCGCGTCCTGATCGCGAGGATTCAGCCCCACCGCATTCTTCGACGCCTCCAGCGCGTCCGTAAACCGCTCGTCCGAGATGTTCAGATCGGCCAGCAAGACCAGCGCGGGGGCATACGATGGATTGATCTCCAGCGCGGCCTCGGCCTTCGATCGTCCGTCGCTCAACGCGTAATTGTCCAGGTCGATCCGGCCGAGCGTCACCAGCACCTCGGCCGCGCTCGGGTTGATGAGCAGGGCCCGGTTCAGCTCTCGGCGGGCATTCCCTTGCTGATAGCCGTCGAAGAACAGCTCCCCTTGCAGCCAGGCCGCTTGCCAGGCTCGGGGATCAACCTTCAAGGCCCCTTCATACAGCTCATTGATCACATCGTTGAGCGATTGCGCCAGGTCTTCGCCGCGAGCCGTGGCCCGGTAATACCGCTGGGCGGCCTGGCCGATGAGGATCAAGGCGTCCGGATCGCGCCGGGCTTCCTTGTTACGGGCATTGAAGTCTCGGATGAACCAGCGATAGGCTTCGAGGGCTTCCTTCGTCTCTCCCCTTGCGTCGTGCAAGAGGGCCGCGACCCACCGAGCGCGTCGGCAGAGAGTGTCCGCCTCCAGCGCCTGGGCGACGAGGTCGTCGGCGGCGTCCCACTGTCCCCGTTGGAACTGCAATTCGGCGAGCATGCCGAGCACCTCGGCATCCGGCTCCTCAGCGCCGGCCAGGGCGTCGAGGGTTTCGATCGCCTCGTCGATCCGTCCCATGCTCCGCAGGCAATCGGCCTTCTGACGGGCGACTCGGGAGGCCTCGCCCGGGTCGGCCGGTTCGAGGGCTTCCAACCGTTCCAGGGCCCTCGCGTAGCGGCCGGTTTGCCAGTCGCGGCGAGCCTCTTCCAGCTCATCGGCCCGGACTAACGCTCCGCCGATGAGGTGCCCGCTCCCGATTCCGATGAGGAGAAACACGAAGATCCGAAGCCGCATGGTCGCCCTCTCCGTGGGTGCTCGTCCGCAGTGGGATACGTACCGCGTCGGCCGGGGTCGACTCCGGCCGCGCACGTCGATCGACCCTTCCACCTTACCACTCCCGACTCAATTCCTACCAGGGTCGTCAGTGCCTCGCAGTGCCGAGCCGCCGAAATGCTCAGGATCGGGGCAGACCATGTGCTCGGCCCGTGCGGCGGGCGAGGTAGTCGAGCAAGATGCGTTCGGGAGGCTCGGAGGTCGGGGCGTACTGGTAGTCGGCCCTCATGCCCAGCAGTCGCTCCCGGAGCAATCGGCAGTGCGTCTGGAATCGCTCCAGGTAGGTCCGTCGCAGGCTCGACGGGTCGACCCGCATGGCCCGGCCGCTCACCTCCAGATCCTGGAACCGGACGGGTCCGGCGAAGTCGAACGATTCTTCCTCAGGCGCAAGGATCTGGAAGAACAGAACCTCATGATGCCGATGCCTGAGGTGCCGGAGTGACTGGCAAAGCGCATCGAGGTCATCCAGCCCATCGGAAAAGATCACGATCAAGCCTCGCCGTCGAATCCGCTCGGCCAGAGCGTGCAAAACCCGGTGCAACGGTGCCTCTCCGCCCGGCGTCGCCTGCTCCATCGCCCGGCAAAGGACCGAGAAGTGCCCCGGAGCCGATCGCGCCGGAATCATCGACCGCACCTCGCCGTCGAACGTCACCAGCCCCACCGCATCGCGCTGACGAATCATCAAGTAGGCCAGTGATGCCGCCAGCCGCCTCGCCTGCTCCAGCTTCGCAATCGTCCGACCAGCAAAGGCCATGCTGCCCGACGTATCGAGCACAAGGTACGCTTTCAGATTCGTTTCTTCTTCATATTCGCGGACGTAATACCGATCCGTCTTGCCAAACGCCCGCCAGTCGATATGCCGAATCTCATCCCCCGGCCCATACGGCCGATGCTCGGCGAACTCGACCGAGAACCCCTTGAACGGGCTCCGGTGCAATCCGCTTACCACCCCCTCGACCACCAGCTTTGCCAGCAATTCCAGCCTCCCGAACCGCGCCAGCGCTTCGGGATCGAGGTCGGCCGTCGGGTCGGGAGGCGTGTTCGGGGGCATGGGGTGATCCGGGAGAGGTCGAAGCAGGCTCAGAACCAGTCCGAGCGATTTATCGAGCACCCGTCAGCCGATCGGCCGCGGTTGCCAGCGGGTTGGGCACGTCGTCGAGCAACTGGCCGATCACGCGGTCGGCGTCGATCCCCTCGGCCTCGGCGTGGAAGGTGGTGACGATCCGGTGCCGCAAGACGGGACGAGCGACGGCGTTCACGTCGTCGATGCCGGCCGCGAACCGGCCATGCAAGACGGCTCGGGCCTTGGCGCAAAGGATGAGCGCCTGACCTGCCCTCGGGCCGGCTCCCCACGAAACATTCGTGCGGACAAACGCCGTGGCCTCGGGCTGGTCGGGACGACTCGCGCGGACAAGGTCGCGGGCGTAGCGGAAGACGTGGTCGGGAACGGGCACCCGTCGCACAAGGCGTTGCAGCGTCAATATCGTGTCGGCCGTCAGGAAGGCTTCGGGGTCGGGGCTGGGCTCTCCGGTCGTCCGTCGGAGAATTTCCAGCTCCTCATCGGGGGTCGGATACGGCACGCGAACGTTGAGCATAAAGCGGTCGAGCTGGGCCTCGGGCAAGGGATACGTCCCTTCCTGCTCGATCGGGTTCTGCGTGGCCAGGACGAAGAACGGGTCGGGCAGGTCGAACGTCTGCCCCCCGGCCGAAACGTGCCGCTCCTGCATCGCTTCGAGCAGGGCCGCCTGTGTTTTCGGAGGCGTCCGGTTCACCTCGTCGGCCAGTACCACGTTGGCAAACAACGGACCCCGAATGAACACAAAATGCCTGCGACCCGTCTCGGGGTCGTCCTGCAGAATATCGGTCCCGGTGATGTCCGAGGGCATCATGTCCGGCGTGAACTGAATCCTCCGGAAGCTCAGATGCAAGATCTTCGCCACCGTCCCCACAAGCAACGTCTTGGCCAGCCCCGGGACGCCCACGAGCAACACATGCCCCTTTGCGAACAGGCTGATCAGTAACTGCTCGACCACCTCATCCTGGCCGATGATCACCTTGGCGATCTCCGATCGCATCGTCCGATACGACTCGGCCAGGTCGGCCAGCGCGGCCAGGTCGTCGGGCTTCTCAGAGGAAGGAGATAGGGAAGGGGAAGGCTCGGGCTCGGGCATGACGGTCAGGTCCTTCGTTCACTTCGCCGCTCCAACCGCGTTCGGCTGGCACCTGGCAGGACAATCGCACCAGCGTCCCAGCCCCCGGCGCACGCGTCAAGGCAGCGCCCTGCCCCGGCCTTGCCAGGAATGCGCCGTCCAGACCACTCGGTGTCACGCGGTCGCCGAAACGGCCGAACGTTCCAGCCGATGCAGGAACAACACCTCGGGCGGCAGCTTCGATTGGGCCAGCTCCACCAGATGCTCGTGATGCGTGAAAAACAACACCTGCGTCCGCTTCGACAGCTCTCCCAGGGCGCGAAGCGCTGCGGCGGAGCGCTCATCATCAAAGTTCAAGAGAATGTCGTCGGCGATCAAGGGAATCGGCTCGTGCCGGTCGAGCCATCCTTCCAGGCTCGCCAGGCGAAGGGCCAGGTAAAGCTGGTCGCAACTGCCGTCGCTCATCGCCGACACCCCCACTCGCAGACCGTTCCGCACGCCGAGCAAGACGGGCCTCCCCTGGTCATCCTCGTCGAAGTCAAGCCCCTGGAACGAACCGCAGGTCAGCTCGGCGAACAGCTCGCCGGCGCGGCGGATGACCGGCCCTTGGTGCTCCTCGCGGAACTGCTCGATTCCCCGGTGCAGCAGCTCGGCGGCGATCCGCAGCGCCGCGTAGTCCTCCACCTTCGACCGCAGCTCGGCCAGCAGCGACTGCGTCCGCTCGGCCGCCAATGCCGCATCGTCTCCCCCCTGTTGCGATCGCAGCCACTCCCGCTCGCCGCCGATCGTCTGATCCAGGCTCGATCGTTGCTCCTCGATCGTCTCCAGCTCCGCTTCCAGTTCCTGAAGTCGCAGATCAATCGCATCCGCATCAATCGATTTCACCTCGGCGATGAACTCCTCCAGCGAGGCCCCTGCGCTCAAGTCTCGGATCTGATCGTCCACGCGGCGCAGTTCGCGTTCCACCCTCGACCGCTCGGCGGCTCTTGCCTCGGCCTCGGGCAGTTCGTCGGCCGATGCGCAGCGGGCTTCCTGACAAAGCGCCTCAAGCCGAGCCTGTTCGTGAAGAATCGTTTGCTCGGCCGATCGAAGCTTCGCGACCACGGCTTCAAGATTCTGCCGGGTCGTTTCCCAATGCTTACGCCGGTCCCTTGCCTCGCCAAGCCGGCGGTACAGCTCGGCCACAGTCGTTTCGACCGGCCGCTCAACCAGATCAAGGGCGATCGCCTGGCAGACCCCGGCGACGTCCTGGGCAAATTCCCTGGCGTCGCGGTCAATCCCTTCAATCCGGGCCTTGAACCCTCGGGCGTTCTCCAGGTG
This sequence comes from Tautonia rosea, assembly GCF_012958305.1. Taxonomy (NCBI): domain Bacteria; kingdom Pseudomonadati; phylum Planctomycetota; class Planctomycetia; order Isosphaerales; family Isosphaeraceae; genus Tautonia; species Tautonia rosea. The sequence goes on from NZ_JABBYO010000010.1 coordinate 221,927, forward strand.
GCCGAACAGGGCGTCAATCCGATCCAGAAACGAGTCGGCTTGAGCCGGAGTCGCTTCGGGTTCGAGCCCGATTCGGGCCATCAACGGACCCCATCGGCCGTGCCATTGCTCACGATGTCGGGTCGATTCCAAGAGCCTCCGCTCGGCCTCGTCCCGTTCGCGGCGGGCGTGCTGGACGTTTTTCTCCACCTCCTTGCGCCGCGTCCGACGCTCCTCGACCTCGGCAATCACGGCCTCGGCGTGCTCCAGCCGATCGGCCAGCGCCTCGGTCTCGCTCCCCTTCGCCTCCAAGCCCGCCGGCAAGGCCGAGGCGATCGCCTCCCGATGCTCGTTGATGGTGCGTTGAAGGGATTCGATCTGCTCGTCCCGCAGCCGGAACGCCTCTCCAGCCTCCACAATCGCCTCGCGGCGGCGGAGCCAACCGCGCAGTTCTTCCGGGCCAAGTGGAGTCGGCAGCCCGAGCGATCGGAGCCGCTCGGCCCACCGTTGCCGGAGGCGTTCCAGAGCCTCCGACTCGCGTTCCCTCGCCTCCCGGAGATCAGCCCGGCGGCCTTCGAGCGTCTCTCGCTGCGCATGATGATGGGCCAGGGTCGCGGCCCGATCAGCCTCGCGGCGGAGCCGGTCGGCCTGTTCATCTGCCCGCAACAGGCTACGCTCGAAGGCCCCGTCGAGCGCTCCTCCCGGCGCGAACTCGGCGATAAACGCAGCCGTGTCGTCTCCCGGCGCGGCCCGATCGATCCACGAGCGCCGGACTAGCTGCCAGCCCTTGTCACGACGGAATCGGGCCTCGGCCAGATCGGCCTCGGTCGGCACGTCTTGTTCGAGCGTCAAGGTGCGAATCTGAACCTCGACCGCCTCCAGATCCCGCGTCAGGGTCGCCAGATCGCGATCACCTTGCTGGAGCCGCTGCCCATGCACGGTGATCGCCTGCAACGCCTCGGCAATCGTCTCCTCAAGCGGCGGCCGAAGCTGGGCCAGCTCCTCAAGTGAACCGTCCCAGTGGGGCAAGCCTTGAAGCGCCCGCTGCAGGCTCCGCTCCTCCTGCTCGCGAGCCGACTGCCAGGCCCGCAACTCCTCCTCCGGATCACCGAGCTTCCGGCACCGTTGAACCACCCGGCGCAGCGGGGTGATCTCCGGCTCCGGACCAATCGTGTTGAGGTCTTCGGTCAATTCCCCCAGGCGAGCCTTCTGCGACTCGAACGCCTGCCGATGGCGGTCGAGGCTGGTTTCAATCGACGCATGTTCGCGCCCGAGTTCGCGGATCAGCTCCGGCTCGTCCCCTCGGAGCCGAAGCGCCGCGGCCTGCTCCAGATCCCGAGGCTTCCCCAGCTCCACCAGCAGATTCCGCGCGAAATGCTCGTCGCTCGTCTGCCTCGACCGCAGGTCGGGCCGGTCGTGCTGCCCCTTCAGGTACGCTCCCAGCCGCTGGTGAAGCGACTCGATGGTCTCCCCGTGCGCGAGCAAGTCATCGGGAACGGCGATCGCGTCAAGTGAAGCGGTCAGCTCATCACGATCCGCCTTCGCCTGTTCGGCCAGCGCCAGGGCTCGGGTCAGCGACTCTCGGGCCGATCGGTGCCGCTCGGCAAAGTCGTCGGCAAGCGGGACGACATGGGCCAATCCTTCGAACCGCGTGAGCAGCTCGTCTCGTTCGGCGATCGGCTTCAACGCGCTTTGAATGCGCACCAGCCGGTTCCGGGCTCGCGAGCGATCCTGGCGAGCGAGGTCGTACTCCTCCTTCGCCCGCATCGCATCGCGCAGCCCCTCGTGATGCCGGTTCCACTCGTCGCTCGGCAGTTGCGACTCCTGAACCTGCTTGCGCAACGCCGTCAGTTCCGAGAGCAAGCGGTTGATCTCAGGAATCTGGCCCTTCGGCTTGAACAGACTCTCAAGTTCCTTTTGAAGCGTTCCGGTTGCCGCTTTCAGGCCCGTCAGGCCCGATCCGGCCGCAAAGAGCAGCTGACCGACCTGCCCCTCCCCTTCCAAGATCGCCTTGCCCCCCTTCACGAGCCGTTCGTGGTCGATCCCGAAGAGCGCCTCGAAAGTCTCCGCATCGACCCCGCCGAGAAAGCGATCAAGCGTTTCGCCCTCAATGGTCGTCGCGGGGTCGTCGGATGACGTCAACGCATTCTTGTTCTTTTTTCGACGCTGGAAGGCGAGCACGTTCCCCGCGCGGTCTTCAATCTCGGCCCCAACGCACATCTGGTTGTGTTCATGAACAAAGTTGTCACTCGATCGGTGTGGAATGCCGTAAAACAGGTCGTGAATCGCACGCAGGGTCGAGCTTTTCCCGGCCTCGTTCGGTCCGTGGATCAGATGCAGGCCGAACGATCCGGCCGAAAGATCGAGCGACAGGTCGGTAAACGGCCCAAAGGCCAGGAGGTCGAGGCGTCGGAGTCTCATGAGTGCGGCTCGTTCGCGGCGCGGAGCCGGTGCAAGAGGAGCGGCCCGGCCCGGTCGAGCATCTCGCGGAGCCAGTCCGGGTCGTCGAGGCTCAATGGGTCGTCGCCGGTCGTGAATTCCGAGGGGAGCTTGCGCCTCAGGTCCGCCAGCCGATCGCCCAGGTCTCGCAGCGCCTGATCGTCGCTGCGGTACGAATCGACCAGGCTCATCAAGGCGTCGATCGGGCCGTCGCCGTCCCGCTCCGAAGCCCGCAGCAAGGGCCGGGTCGAGAGCTTCACCCGCTCGATCCAGAGCCGATCACCGTCGATCGACAAGCCCTCGGCCCGAATCTCATTGATCCACCGGGCGCGATCGGCCACAAACGCCTCGTGCCAACGACTCGCCCCCAGCACCCGGACCCGCACCGCCAGCAAGCGGTCGGGGTCGTCCTCCTCGTCGAGCAGGCGGTGCAGTTCCTGATCGACCAGGGCGAGCAGATCGCTCGGCCGCTCCAGGTCCGAGGCGTCCAGATCGCAAACCTCCCAGCGCATCACATCGAGCCGGTGGAACGTCGATCGCGGCTCCTGGCCCGGCTCCAGATCGACGATCAGGCACCCTTTCGGCCCCGTCTCGCGGATGTGCCGCCCTTGCAGGTTGCCCGGGAAGACGATCGACGGATCCCCCGCCACGTCGTGCCTCAGATGAATATGACCGAGCGCCCAGTAGTCATACCCCTTCGCCCGCAACCCTTCAACCGAGCACGGTGCGTAGCGTTCGTGCCCCTCGGCCCCGGCCACGCAGGTGTGCAGCATGCCGATGTTCAGACACCCGCCGGTCGGCGCCGGGTATCGGGCAGAAAGATCCTGCGTGACTGCCGCCGTGGCAAACCCCTGGCCGTGAATCATCACGTCCAGCTCGCTCAGGGGAATTGTCTGCGGTTTGTCGGTGTCGAGCATCGTGATCCCCTCGGGCAGCGAGAGGGACCGGGTCATCTTGTTCTGCGCATCGTGGTTGCCCGCGATGATGAAGACCGGAATCTTCGCATCAATGAGCGCTTCGAGCGTCTTGCGAAGAAACAGCCCCGTGTTGTAATCACGCCAGGTCCCGTCGTAGAGGTCGCCGGCAATCAGGACGAAATCAACCCGCTGCTCAATCGCCAGCTCCACCATGCGCTTCAAGGCCCGCCGCGTGCTCGACCGTAGCCGATCGATCGGCGCGCCGTCATACCGCTCCAGCCCGCACATCGGACTGTCGAGGTGGATGTCTGCCGTATGAAGAAACCGAGGCATAACCAGAATTGCCCGGATTGAAGTGAATCTCGTCCCAAGCGGGTGATCCCTCCCGAGAGGCGACCGCGCGCACTCGGTGACATCTGACCATCATGACACGATCTCCCCCTCCGACAAGAGCGATTGCCGAGCCGACCGTCCCGCCGCCCTCACGACCCCCCCGACCCGCGATCGAGCCATCGGCGCTTCGTCTTCAACTCCGCCAGCCCCGGAACACTCCGTCCTCCCATTCCCAAGTTCCTGTGACTACCGCCCTTGAATTTTTCGATGATGTTGTTGTGGACCTTCCCCCTTCCGAACCCCGCACCGCAGCTTGAGCCCTCGACGCCCGACCGCCAATGCACCCTGCCTCCCCCTGCCCACGATCCGATCTCCCCTCGGGGCCTCTTGCTCCCCCGAGCCCTCAAACGCTCCGCGCATCGCAATCCCCCCGGCCCGCCGTCGGCGCGAAACGAACCCAAGTGCCCGCGCCCAATGCTCGAAACGAACGGGATCAATCGGCGCAAATCCAGAACCGGAAGTCAGAAGCGTCAATCATGCCAGGCGCACCCGAGGCGCACCCGGCGGCGCACCAATCGCGCACCCGATCCCACCGAAGCCTGGCCTCCACCACTCCAACGAACCCGCCGCGCCCCTGCCGCGTCTTTCCCGAAACGAAACGGACGAATCGGCGTAACTCCCTCTCAAAAAACAACCTACGGCCGTATTTCTCGGCGCACCAGGTGGCGCACCGAGCCGCGCACCTGGCAACCGCGAAACCGACCTGCCCCCACCAGCTCCGGGAAGCCTCCCGGCTCGCCGGTTCGTCTTACGCTTTCGTGCGATCACGCCTCGGAATCCCGAAACGAAAGCGTCGATTTGACGCAAGTCCCTATCATTTCAGAAAGAGCGTTATTGGCCATCAGCGCACCCGAAGGCGCACCAGAGGCGCACGAGCCGTTACCACCGAGGGGTTTCCCATCATCGCCCCACCGTTGACCCGAATCGTCCGGCACTCCCGGCCGAAGGCTTCGGACTTGCGACCCGTCACCGAGGCTGATACGCTCGTCCAATGGTTGTTAAATAATCTCGTCCCCATCGCCCGGCCCACGCGGGGGAGGCACGCGATGTTGAATCGGACGGCATCGGTCTTGATGGTTTCGGCGGCGTTGGTCTGCGGGAGAGGCGGCCTCGAAGCCCAGGCCCAGACACCCGATGCAGCCTCGGAAACCTTCTTCGAGGTCAAGATTCGTCCGGTCCTGGCCGAGTCCTGCGTCACCTGCCACGGCGAGGTGAAGCAGAACGGCGGCCTGCGGCTCGATAGTCGGCAGGCAATGCTCGACGGCGGCGTCAGCGGCCCGGCCATCGAGCCGGGTGCTCCTGAAGAAAGCCTGCTCACCTTCGCCATCTCCCACGAGGACGAGCTGCTCAAGATGCCCCCCGACGAGCCCCTTTCCAGGGAGGCTCGAGACGACTTCGCCGCCTGGATCGCCGCTGGTGCCCCCTGGCCCGAGGCGGCCGCTCGCGCGCCGATCGAGGGGAAAACCCACTGGGCCTTCGGGCCGCTCCGCCCGATCGAGCCCCCCATCGATCCGACCGGCTGGGCCACCGAGCCGATCGACCAGCTCATCGCCGCGAAGCAGCGCGAGGCGGGCGTCTACCCCGTCGATCGGGCCGACCGCCGCGCCTTGATCCGTCGCGCCACCTTCGACCTCATCGGCTTGCCTCCCGAGCCGGATCGGGTCGAGGCCTTCGTCAACGACGAACGGCCCGACGCCTACGACCGATTGATCGAGGAGCTTCTCGCCTCGCCTCATTACGGCGAGCGCTGGGGACGCTACTGGCTCGACCTCGCCCGCTACGCCGACACCGCCGGCGATAACTCGGACTACCCGATCCGAGAGGCGTACCTCTACCGCGATTACGTCATCGACGCCTTCAACGCCGACATCCCCTACGACCGGTTCCTTCACGAACAGCTTGCCGGCGACATCCTCGCCCTCGAAGGCCCCGAAGACGACTACGCCCGGCAGGTCATCGCCACCGGGTTCATCGCCCAGTCGAAGCGGTTCGGCACCCGCAAGCTGGAAGACATCCACCAGATTATCGAAGACAGCCTGCACACGACCGGCCAGGTGGTCCTCGGGCTCTCGATGCGATGCGCCCGATGCCACGACCACAAGTTCGACCCGATCAGTGCGAATGACTATTACGCGCTCTATGGCTTCTTCGCCGGTGCGAAGTACCCCTTTGCCGGGGCCGAGGAAGTCCGACGGCCGAGCGAGTTCGCCCCGCTCGTTCCCCCGTCTCGGCTCTCCGAGTTCGAATCGCAGTACAACGAGACATTCACTCGCCTGAAGGCCGAGCTGAGCTCCACCGAGGCCGAGGCAACCGAGGCGATCGGCGATGCCGGCTTCGCCGCCGCGGTCGAGCAGTTCGTCGGCCTCCCCGACCGGATCGAACGGGCCGAGGTCGAGCTGTCGCGGACCACCCGAAGCCAGAACCGCCGCATCAACGGTGTGAAGACCGAGCTGAAACAGCTTGAGGAGGCCGGTCCCGAGGCCCTCGCTCCCAAAGCCTACGCCGTCCGAGACGGCGAGCCGACCGACGCGAAGTTCCAGAAAGGCGGCGACCCGCGCAACCTGGGCGAGGTCGTCCCCCGAGGCGTCCTCCGCGTCCTTGACCCCTCCGGCACCATCGACCTGCCCGAGACCGGCAGCGGCCGCCTGGCCCTGGCCAAGTGGCTGACCGACGGCCCCCCGCGCGATCTGGTCGCTCGGGTCATGGTCAACCGCCTCTGGCAGCACCACTTCGGCAAGCCGATCGTCGCCACCCCGTCCGACTTCGGCCTCCGGGGCACCCCTCCCACCCATCCCGACCTGCTCGAATGGCTCGCGAGCGACTTCATCGCCTCCGGCTGGTCCATCAAGGAGATGCACCGCCGGATCATGCGGTCCGAGACCTACCGCCTCGCTTCGACCCGAGACGCGAACAACGAGGCGATCGACACCGGCAACGCCTGGTACTGGCGGTTCGACCGCCGCCCGCTCGACGCCGAGGCCCTCCGCGACGGCCTCCTTGCCCTCGGTGGCAACCTGAAGACCGATCGCCCCGGCCCGCACCCGTTCCCGGATGTCAACACGTGGACCTTCACCGCGCACCATCAATTCAAGGCGCTCTATCCGTCGGAACACCGAAGCGTCTACCTGATGGTCCAGCGGCTCCACCCCCACCCGTATCTCTCCCTGTTCAACGGGCCGGATGCCGGGGCCACAACCGCCATGCGAGACAGCTCGACCGTTTCGCTCCAGGCCCTCTATCTGCTCAACAACACGTTCGTCCACGACCAGGCCGAGCGGTTCGCCGATCGGCTCGTGAGCAACCTGGCCGACCACGACACCCGGCTCCAACACGCGTATCTGCTTGCCTTCGGCCGCCGGCCGACCGACGACGAACGCGACCGGGCCGAGACCTTCCTTGCCCAGTATCAGGCCAGCCTCGTTGCTGAGGGCTGCGCCGACGACCGCTGCGAGTCGGAAGCCTGGTCGGCCCTCGCCCGCGCCATGTTCGCTTCCAACGAATTCTTTCACGTGGATTAATGAATTGATCGCCGTGCTGCTCGATGCTCGACGGAGGGCCCTCGCCGATGGCGTTTGAACCGATCGACCGCCGGACCATGCTCCGCCGCGCCTCTGCGTTCGCCACGGCCGGCGGGCTGGGAATGTATCGGCAACTCTCGATTGCCGCCGCCGCTAACGAGGGGCACCCGCTTGCCCCTCGCCCCGGCCACTTCCCGAGCAAGGCGAAGCACCTGATCATCTTCTTCATGACCGGCGGATTCTCGCATCTCGATACGTTTGACTACAAGCCAAAGCTCCAGGCCGACCACGACAAGGAGGTCGGCCGGAACAAGGTGCTGGCCTCCCCGTATGCGTTCCGCCCCCGGGGTGAGTCGGGCAAGATGGTCAGCGAGCTGTTCGAGCACGTCGGCGGCGTGATCGACGACTTCTGTTTCCTGCACACCGTCCACGGCGACTCGGCTGGGCACTCGGCCGCCACGCTGGGCATGCACACCGGATCGGTCACAATCCCCTTGCCGAGCATCGGCTCTTGGGTCAGCTACGGTCTGGGCACGCGCAACACGAACCTCCCTTCGTTCGTCGTCCTGGCTGAAAAAGAGCCGTACAACGGCTTCCAGGTCTGGGATTCGAACTTCCTGCCCGCCTATCACAAGGGGGTCCGCGTGATCCCCGGCGACAACCCCCTGCCCGACGTCCAGAGCCCCGTCGCGTCCGTCTCGCGCCGCGAGCTTGAAGGCCTGATGCTCCGCGACCTGAACGAGGCCCACCTCTCCCGCCGCGACGGCGACGCCATGCTTGCCTCCCGGATGGCCACGTTTGACACGGCCTACGGCCTGATGCGCGAGGCTCCCGAAGCCTTCGACCTTTCGGGCGAAACCTCCGAAACCCTTGACCTCTACGGCGCCAGGACCGACCAGCCCGGCTCCTTCGCCGCTCAGTGCCTGACCGCCCGTCGCCTGGTTGAGCGGGGCGTCCGCGTGGTCGAGCTGTTCGACGTCGGCTCAAACACCAACTGGGATAGTCATAACAACATCGATGACCACCGAAAATTGTCAAAGAATGTCGATCAGCCGATTGCTGCGCTCATCGCCGACCTGAAGCGTCGAGGGATGCTCGACGAGACCTTGATCGTCGGCTGCTCCGAGTTCGGCCGGACCCCCTGGCAGGATCTCACCCCCGTCGGCCGAGGGCATCATAGCCGCTGCTTCACCTGCTTCCTGGCCGGTGGCGGCGTTAAAGGGGGGGTCAGCTACGGCGTCTCTGACGAGTACGGCAACGCCCCTGCCGAAAACCCGGTCCACGTCCACGACTTCCACGCCACCATCCTGCACCTGATGGGCATGGATCACACCCGCCTGACCTACCGCTACTCCGGCCGCGACTACCGCCTGACCGACGTTTACGGCAAGGTCGTCCACGACATCATCGCCTGAGGGAATCGGGCCGCCATACCATCCCGATTCCCACCGCGTTCGGCTGACTCAGATCAAAACATCAACACGCCCCGACCCGGATTCTCCGGAGCGGGGCGTGTTCTTCGTTCGGCCGGCAATCATCCTTCGAGCGGAGAGGGGGGGATTCGAACCCCCGAGACCGGTTTCCCAGTCTAACGGTTTAGCAAACCGTCGCTTTCAACCACTCAGCCACCTCTCCCGCATTGGGTTCGAGCTCGGCCGTTATGCCGAGGCGAGCCATGATCAGTATTATCAATCATCCTGGGCGGGTGTCAACGCGCCATCTGCGTGATTTTTCTCCGCAACGCTCCCCGACCGCAACCGGACATGACTGGGATTGACCGTCGAGGGGGGAGCGATAGAGTCTCATCCGAGATCCACAGGGGGCTCGATCGTACAGGACCGGCCAGAGCGAAAGGACGGAGCATCGTGGAATCCGATCGACCGCAGCAGACCTCGGATCGTCGGGCCAGAAGGCTCGGGCGCCTGAAGCGGGTGGCCGTGGTGCTGTTTCTGCTGGCCGTGGTCTCGGCGACCGTCTTCTACCGGCCGTTGTTCCTGGGCAACGTGGCGGCGGTCGAGCCGGGCAAGGTCTACCGATGTGCCCAGCCGAAGGGGAACCTCGACGACCTCATCGCCGAGCTTCAACCCGGTTCGATCCTCAACCTCCGGGGCGGTTCCTATACCGATTCCTGGTACGCCGCCGAGGTCGAGGCCACCGAGCAGGCCGGGATCGACTTTTACGACTTCCCCATGAAGGCCACCCGGCGACCCAGCCGCGCCGAGCTACTGACCCTGATCGACCTGCTCGACCGCTGCCGGTATCCCCTGGTCATCCACTGCAAGTCGGGCGCGGATCGGACGGGCCTGGCCAGCGCCTTGTATCGCCTGATGGTCCTGGGGGAGTCGCCAGACGAGGCGCTTGAGGAGTTCTCGATCTTCTACTCGCACATTCCCCTGGCCGGTCCCGAACGCCTGCACGAGCCGTTCAAGGAGTACCGCGACTGGCTCCAGGCCGAAGGCAAGACGCACGAGCCCCCTGTGTTCCGCGACTGGGTCGCGCAGCACTTCCGGGACGAAGGTGCCGCCGATGCTGCTCCCATCATCCCCCTGAAGCCCGGTTCCCGGATGGGACCGCCCCCGGCCTGGCTGGCCACGAAAGGGGTCGGACCGAAGCGGTGATCCGGATCGGAGCGGCTCGAAGCGCTTTGCTGGTCCAGAGGCGCTGCAGCCCTCTGCCGGATCGAGCCGATGCGATCGACATGTGCGGTCTTGGGTCAACGCGACCCGGATCAGGCCGCCATGCTCGCCATCGGGATCGACCAGGGAGGGTCGCCGCCATGCTTCGGGGTCTTGCGCTCGTCGTGATCGTGCTGGTTGGGTTCGGATCGGTTGTCGGGTCGGCGACTGGCCAGGGATCGGGGCCGATGATCCCCCCTGCCCCCGAGGGCCTGGCGGTGCGGTCGCTCGATGATCTGGTCCGGCTCGATCCGGTTGCACTCGAAGCGCTCTACCGCCAATCGCCTCCGGCGCCCATTCCCAGCGGCCCGGTCACGGGTCGGCCGGTGATCCTTCCCGGCTCGATCGTGGCCGTACCGGCCTCGAAGGTGGGTCGAGCAGTCTGGCAAGGGAAAATTTTCGACCCGGCCCAGGGCATGGCCGTCAACCGCTTCTTCGGCGTCGAGGCGATCCACGGCGAACTGTCTTACGGCCACTCGTGGCTCGATGGCCGCCCGGCCCTGATCCTCGACTACGAACGGACCTCTCGCCTTTACGGACCCTACCGGGATGAACTCCGAGAGGTCGCGCCCGGCCTGATCCTCGGCCTGATGTACGATCGACGCCCACCGTGCCCCAAACGGACACGGTTCTTCGCACTCGATTACGGCTGCACCCCGGCGCACTGAGGGCCGCGGTCAGTCGGCAATCACTTCGACTCGCCAGATGAGCCGGTCATCCGGCTCAAACAATTCTGAGCCATGCATGCGAATTTGTGAGCACGGCCTTACGGTCAGAATTGGCCGTCGCTGCTCAAACCGCGACCAGCGCCGGTTCTACCTCATCGACCGTGTCCACGATCAGCGAAGCGATCAGCCACTCGATCGGCAGGCCGAGCATTCGGGCCTCCTCCTGAACCTGAGCAAACAGTTCCGGCGACAGCGTGACCGAAAGTTCCGAGGCATTTGAGTTCATCGTCGTGACTCCTCAGCGAAGCCCGCGGAGCGGGAGACGCGGCTCAGACAGAATGGCCGGCCAACGTCCCAGTCGTGATGGGAAAAGCTCATGCACTCAGGCATGGCACAATCACTACTCTCAGGGCGTCGATCCGTGACAACACTTTGTCAAGGTTGCTACCCTAAGAGTTGCATTGAGCGTGCCAACTGCGGACGACAATCCACCAGTGTCGGGCCGAATGGCCGGGCGAACAGAGAAGCGGCCGGTGGATTGGCAGACGTGTTGTAGGTCTTGGACGCTCGAACGTCTCGAAAGATTCCCGAAAAATTTTGATCAACGCTCATCCGAGACCTGGATTTGACTTGTGCCTTGGTCTCTGGATTTGCCATCCTGATCGGAACTTCCGCATCAAGGGAGGGGCGGCCCAGGTGTGTCTGGGTGGTTCCTCTCCCCACGCATCTCTTGCCAGTTGATATTGAGGAATCCCCGCGCACCATGGCCACCGACAACACCGAAACGCCGTCGATCGAGGCAATGAAGTCAAAGCTCAAGGCAATCCGATCGGTTCACCTGACCATCATCGGAATTTTTTGCGTCATCATTCTCGGATGGCTTGTGACGGGAGTCTGGCAAAAGAATCTCCCTATGTTCATTACGACCGTGGTTCTCGCAGTGTCGATGTCTGTCACCAATCTTGCCGTACAATCCAAACTGAAGGCTGAGATCTCGAAACGCGAGGGAAACGGATGAGGGACCGGATCCGCGAGCATACGCAGCCGACCTGATGATTCACGTGTCGTGGGCAGGGCTGCGAACGCGGACCCTCCTTCATCGAATTCCCCGCAACGGTCCCTCGGGTGCTGAAACCATCTCTCAGGAGCAATGTGTCCGTCTCACTCGGTGTCAGTTCACGCACCTTTTACGGAGTGCTGCCATGAAGCCGACCTGGGTGAAGTTCCAAGCCGAGTTCCTTGATTACGTCAACTATCCCGACTCCGGAGCAGTGAAGACGCTCATCGGGGGAGGGATCGATGCGGCTTACATCACAAACACCTGCGCCATTCGGCTCAGCCGAGGGCTCAATGAGAGCGGCGTCCCCTTGCCCGCCCGTCGCAATGGCCTCTTGACGGTCCGAGGGGGCGACAAGAAGTACTACGCCCTGCGTGTGGCGGAAATGCGTACCTGGCTTCCGATCGTGCTCGGCAAGCCTGCCCTCGATCACCGGAAGAAGGCCGGAGTGGGGTTTGACAAAACGCCCCTATCGAGCCTGAAGGGGATCATTGCGTTCGATATTCGATTCTCGGATGCGACCGGGCATCTCGACTCGTGGGACGGATCAACCTTCTCAAGCGAGTACATGGTTTCGGATTACTGGACTCCGGCCACCCGAATCACCCTCTGGTCGCTGAGTTGAGGCGTCCGGCTATCCTTGGGGGTTCGTGTCCCCTGGAGGAGCGTTGACTTCGCTGGGCAGACCGCCTCGTTCGTCCAGCGGTCTGCCGAGGAAGCCGTGCGCGCTCCCCAGGCGTCTGCACGATCACGGCTCCTGGTCGCACGGCATCTTCTGTGTCGCTTCAAGAGTTGCTTGCCTTGCTGGAAACGGACGAAACCGATACACTCGCATGCCAACACACGAATGAACGATTGCGTCGTCTGAATGCACCCTCGGGCCGATCCCCGGAGCACTCGGCCTGACCTGTGGCCGCGAGCGAGGGGAGCACGTCGCTCCGGCCGCGATCGCCGGCGATCTTCTGGACACCTCAACGGATACGGAATGAATTCTCTGGATGGAAACGGTCGGGCGAATCATCAGGACGAAGCCGAAGCAAACTCGACGGCGTTTGATCCGACGGTCAGGGCGGAAGTGAGCCGGCGGCGGACCTTTGCCATCATCTCGCACCCGGACGCCGGCAAGACAACCCTGACCGAGAAACTCTTGCTCTATGCCGGCTGCCTCGACGTGGCAGGCATGGTCCGTGGTCGGCGGAACCAGCGGGCGGTCACGTCGGACTGGATGGCCCTGGAACGGCAGCGGGGGATCTCGATCACCTCGACGGCCCTGAGCGTCGATTATCTCGGTGTCCGCGTGAATCTGCTCGACACCCCTGGTCACGAGGACTTCAGCGAAGACACCTATCGAACCCTCATGGCCGCCGACAGCGCGGTGATGGTGCTCGACGCGACGAAGGGAGTCGAGCCGCAGACCGAAAAGCTGTTTCAGGTCTGCGCCAGGAGACGGATTCCGATCCTGACCTTTGTGAACAAGTTGGACCGGCCCGGTGGCGATCCGCTCGGGATTCTCAGCGAAATCGAGCGCGTGCTGGGAATTGCCGCCTCGCCGTTGAACTGGCCGGTCGGCCTGGGCCGAGACTTCCGCGGCCTCTGCGATCGCGAAACCCGAGCAGTGACGCTGTTCGACCCCGAGGCCCGCGGCTCGCTCGTCGTGCCGACGACCACCTGCCGACTCGACGACCCGGCCGACGGCCAGCTTTCGGACTCCGAGCGCGAGGCCCTTCAAGGCGACCTCGACCTGCTCGACGTGGCCGGAGCGCCGTTCGATCGCGATCGGTTCCTTCAAGGTCAGGTCACTCCTGTGTTCTTCGGCAGCGCCCTGATCAATTACGGGGTCGAAGCCTTCTTCAAGGCCTTTCTGACGCTGGGGCCATCCCCCGGGGCTCGCCCTGCAGAGGAAGGGCCGATTCCTGCCGATCGCGCCGAGTTCGCCGGGTTCATTTTCAAGCTTCAGGCGAACATGGACCCGAAGCACCGTGACCGGGTGGCCTTTCTCCGGGTCTGCTCGGGACGCTTCGAGCGCGATATGGAAGTGACCAACGCCCGGACCGGCACGAAGCTTCGGCTGGCCCGATCGCACCGTCTGTTTGCCCAGGGGCGCGAGACGACCGACGAGGCCTTTCCCGGCGATGTGGTCGGCCTGAACAGCACCGGAGACCTGCGGCTCGGCGACACGCTTTACGCCGGCCCGCCGGTCTGTTACGAACCGTTGCCGGAGTTTCCTCCCGAGTGCTTCGCCCGGCTCGATTGCGCCGATACGGGACGCCGCAAGCAGTTCGACCGCGGCCTGTTTCAGCTTGTCGAGGAAGGGGCGGTGCGTGTGCTGGTCAGCACCCGGCCGGGTGTGCGAGAACTGTATCTGGCGGCCGTCGGAACGTTGCAGTTCGACGTGGTGCAGGCCCGGCTCGAATCGGAGTACGGCGTGCCGACTCGCCTGGTGCCGCTGGAGCCGAAGCTCGCCCGTCGGATCGAAGGGGACGCGGTGGCGCTCAAGCGCCTCTGGCTCCCAAGGGCCTCGATCCCGACCTCCGATCGCGACGGCGATCCGGTGATCCTGTTTAGCACCTCGTTCGAACTGGAAAGCTGCCGCAAGAACAACCCGGACCTTCACTTCGTGCCGCTTTCCTGAGCCGATGAGAGACGACGGACGATCAGGGGACCTCGTCTGATGCGACGATCGCTCCACATCACGCGGATCGAGGAGACGATCGATCGCCTTCGAGCCAGCGGCGCAACGAGTGTGCTCGATCTCGGCTGTGGATCGGGCCGGCTCCTGGTTCGCCTGCTCCGCGAGCCGCAATTTCGCCGGGTGGCCGGCCTCGACCACTGCCGACGCTCGCTCAGCCAGGCCGCCGACGCCCTGAGGGAGGAACTGGAGCCGGGGAGAGGCCGCCTGGAACTGATCCACGGCTCGTTCACCGAGCCCGATGATCGGCTCTGCGGGTTCGACGCGGCCGTGATGGTCGAAACGATCGAGCATCTTGACCCGAGGCGTCTCTCCGAACTTGAGCGGACGGTCTTCCGGCACTGGCGGCCGAAGACGGTCGTTATGACCACGCCGAACCGCGACTTCAACGCGCTGTTCGATCGAGATACCCGCATCCTTCGGCATCGGGATCACCGGTTTGAGTGGTCGCGCGCCAAGTTTGCTCACTGGGCCGGCGGCGTCGCCCAGCGCAACGGTTATCGGGTGGCCTTCGACGGCATCGGTCAGGAACACCCCGCCTTCGGCAGCCCGACTCAACTGGCAGAGTTCTCTCGGGGAGTGGAACACACATGAGCGATGAACCCTTGGTTGAACCGTTCGCAGGACTGTCGCTCCCAGCTCGCCTGCGTTGGTTCAATGCGCCGAAGCGTTGGACCGTGGATCACGAAGCCTCCTGTCTGCGCGTCTGGCCCGAGGGGGGCACCGACTTCTGGCAGAAAACGCATTACGGGTTCGAGGCCGACAACGGGCATTTCCTTCATCTGGAGGCCTCGGCCGATTTCGTGCTGTCCACTCGGGTCCGGTCGCGGCCGGTGCATCAGTACGACCAGGCCGGGTTGATGGTCCGCGTCTCGCCGACCTGCTGGCTGAAAACCTCGGTCGAGTTCGAGCCCGATGGCCCGAACCGACTCGGAGCCGTCGTGACGAACGACGGATACTCGGACTGGTCCACCCAGTCCCTGCCCCACGAGGTCGAAACGGTCTGGTTCCGCGTCCGGCTCGAAGGGAGCGATTGCCTCGTTGAGTCGTCCCGCGATGGAGCCGCCTGGGAACAGATCCGCATGGCCCCGCTTCGTGAGCGGCCGAGGGTGCCGACGATTTCCTGTGGTCTCTATGCGTGCAGTCCGAAAGGGGCCGGATACGAGGCCGAATTCACGGCATTTCGCTTCGCTCCCGGACGATTGGCCTAAGCGGGATCGTCGCCAAGGCCCCTCACTCTCCATCGCGGTTGAGCAAGGCCCTGGCATGTCTGTTCTGTTTGAAAAAACCGACACCCCCCGGATTTTTCGGCTGGGGTGTAGACGTGCGTGCTCAATTTGGCGATAGTCCATCCAGCGATGGCTGCCGTGCTGTGCGTCATCGTTCGTTCCTCGCACCGTCGCCGTGCGGGAACGCGCCGGTCTTCCGGCGTTCGAACGCAGAATCAATGCTCGGCATAGTGATCAGAGAAGAAAGGGGCTTCTCGATGATGCGGCACCTTGCGAAGGGGCTTGTGCTGGCCGTTGCGGTGGCGATGGGTTCTGCCTCCTCGTTGCGGGCAGAAACGATCATCGACTTTGACGATCTGTCCTTGATCAATTTCGGGATCATCCCTGAGGACTACCAGAGCCGGGCCGCCGGCACCTCGAACATCGAGGTCGGCTATCGGACCTTCGACCTGTCCGACAATTCGACCATCGAGGATCACCTCTTGTTCTGGAACACCGGCTACGGTGATCTTTCGCTATCCCGGATTTCTCA